>JABDQM010000041.1 GCA_013042315.1 Flavobacteriaceae bacterium
ACCTTGCCTTTGAGGGTGCCGAAAAGGTCTACGAATTCTTTGTCCCTCATGAGCACGCACATATCCCCGCCGATCTTAAAGTGGAGAGCAAAAGCGACATCCTGGCCATGGAGAAAAAGAAAATCAAATCGGCCATTGTAACCGACTTTATCCTCTCTATTGAAATTGTGATCATAGCCCTGGGAACCGTGTTGAATGAGCCCCTTACGATTCAGATCCTGGTGGTCTCGGTGATTGCTTTGCTGGCCACGGTTGGGGTTTATGGTATTGTTGCCCTTATCGTTCGCATGGATGAATTTGGCACGCGCCTGATCAATTTAAACAAGGAAGAAAACACTATTTCCGATATCATAGGTCGATTTTTTGTCAATGCCCTTCCTGTGGTGATCAAATCTCTTTCTGTCATTGGGACGCTGGCTTTGCTTTTGGTTTCCGGCGGCATCTTTGCGCATAATCTGGACGTACTTCATAATCCGATTTCGGCTCTGCCAGATCTTCTTTATGAATTTGTTCTTGGATTGCTCATTGGCTTTGTGGTTCTTTTACTTTTTAAAGGAGGAAAGAAGCTTTTTAAAAAGTCATAGTACCAGACTGTGAAGTAAAACGAAGGTTTTCAGAAATAATGGTGTGGCGAGCGGAATTGCGTTTTGCCAGACTTACAATAGAGCCTTTGGAAGGCGGGCGTTTCGCCTGTCCTCCATACAAGACCTCGGAAGGCGGACCTGGCAAAAAAGAGCATGAAGCGTTAGCCACATCCATGGTTTTTGCCAGCCAGCCTGTCCTCCGTACAAGACTTCGGAAGGCAGGACGGCAGGCAAGCGCAGCGAAAAAATTTCCTCAAACCTTCTTGATTTTTTAGGTTCTTTTTTTATCAAGAAAAAAAGAACAAAGAAGAAATTTTAGATGCATAAACATTATTTCCATGTTGAAGCTGCCAAAGGAGTCAATACATCATCAAATATTTTTCAAAAAGTCCCCCGCTCAAGGTACTTAGGAATCTGAGGATCAAATAATAAAGCCTAGCCCACCCTTGGGTAACCCATATCATCCTTTGGGACAGTATATGTCAGTTTTCGTCCGTATTTTAGGGATTAGCGTATTTAATTCGAGTATTTTAAATAACTACTTCTAACTGCATCTTTTCTATTCTGGCTGGGAAGTACAAACAGATTTAATTTAATTCTAACCTTAAAACCAAACAAATGAAAACGCCATTCTTATTTAGATTGAGGTATGTCTTTGCCTTGACCTCTTTATTCGCTTTGATCTTTGTACTCTCCTGCACTCAGGATACGGCAATAGATCCTGTTGAAGATCTTAGTAGTGTTAACGCTAAGTCTTCTAAGGGTAAAAAAGCAACCCGGGCCTGGAAAGCCAAGCTTACTAATGTAGGAGACCTTACAATTCCTCTTGTACCTTGCAACCCCGTGGAGGCAGGACTTGCTTTAACCACAAATTTTATTTCTGGCAATATGACCCATATGGGTAAAATTCAAATGGGCAGTTACGGCAGACCTCAGCCGGGCACCTGTAACCTGACCGGGCCAAATACGGTAGATGTAATTTTTAACGTAAATTACATTGGTGCTCATGGCGATATGATCACAACGGTAGAACACGTCACCCTTACGGTTGATTTTGAAGCTGACCCTACCGGCCTTACGGGATCTTTTGACAATACTTTAGATGGAAATGGCGATAGAATACCTATAACTATTTTGTCTGGCACAGGCAGATTTGAAGGAGCTGAAGGCAAACTGTACTTCAAAGATGCCATCTTTACACCCAATCCGGACGGTCCGGGTACAGTGAGCTCATGGAGACTTGAAGGTGAAATCACTTATTAGGAAATAGCTTATCAATAAGAATAAAACCCAGCCAATTTGGCTGGGTTTTTCTTTATGAAATCTATCACCGGGCTGGCGTGAGAATGATTCTTGTGCGTCAGGAGGCAACACATTTTGTATAAAACTATCTCAGTCTGATTACATCCATTAAGATGAATCTTTGGGTAAACGAAGGTTTTCAGTCCCGATAGTTATCGGGATTGGTGTGGCGAGCGGGAAATGAAGCACCAAGCAACAAATTCCAAATTTCAATCGAAGATTGTGAGAAATAATAGTGGGGACAGAAGGAATTCTATTATTGCCCGCAAAAGTGTCTTGTTAAGTACAAAGTAATAATTAGGAGAATGCGAAGGTTTTCAGAAATAATGGTGTGGCCAGCGGAATTGCCTGTCCGCCGTACAAGACTTTGGAAGCCGGGCGTTTCGTGAAACGAAAAAGAGCATGTAGTATTAGCCACATCCATGGTTTTTGCCAGCCAGCCTGTCCTCCGTACAAGACTTCGGAAGGCAGGACGGCAGGCAGGCGGAGCAAAAAATTTCCTCAAACCTTCTAGATCTTTTCCGTTCATTTTGGATCATGCCAAAATGAACAAATAAGACAAACTAGATGCACAAACATTATTTCCGGGTTGAAGCTGCCAGAGGAGTCAATACATCATCAATTATTTCTTAAAAAGTCCTT
>JABDQM010000005.1 GCA_013042315.1 Flavobacteriaceae bacterium
TTTGAATACGGAGGCGACGGGGCAGGAAATGTAATTGTTAACGGTGCATCCCTTGGAGGTGTAACATTGACCTCTCTCGCATTCGAATCGGTACTCCCATGGTTTCCGTATGTACTTACCCTGGCGGTTGTTTTATTTGCCATTTCAACCATGATATCCTGGTCTTATTACGGCCTGCAATCCTGGAAATATTTATTCGGACGCAGTAGAACTGCAGATTTAACCTATAAATTGCTATTCATTGCTTTTGTCATCATCGGGGCGTCTGCTTCAATGGGCGCGGTCTTTGCCTTTTCCGATGCGATGATTCTGGCTCTTGTTTTCCCTAATATGCTGGGATTAATGTTTCTGTTCCCCAGTGTGAGGGATGAACTCGCAAAATACCTGGATGCCATTAAAGCTTTAAAAAAGTAAAGGATAAAGAAAAATGAAATCCCATTTCCGGTACAGCAAACAGGAAAAACGAGGGATCTTCTTTTTACTCTTCCTGATCGCCTCCTTGCAATCTGGATTTTATTTTATTAATTTAAAATCGACTCGGGAAAAAGAGCCGTATTTTACTGTGGATACCCTCGCACAGGCATTTATCGACAGTGTTAAGGCATCTCCGGCAAAGAATGACGGGTTTAAACTAAGGCCTTTTAATCCTAACTTTATTACAGATTACAGGGGCTATGTCCTAGGCATCACTCCGGAAGAACTCGACAGGCTTTACGACTTTCGAAAAACAGGGCAGTACATCAGAACCGCAGAAGAATTTCAGGCAGTCACCCAAATTACTGATGAGCTGCTCACGCAGGTAGAACCTTATTTTAAGTTTCCCAGTTTTAGACAAAATAATAAAACCCAATCAGGCGCTGCTGATGTAAGCATTCCCAGGGACCTGAATTCGGCAACGGCTGCGGAATTACAGAAGATCTCCGGGATTGGACCGGTTCTCTCTTCCCGTATTATAAGATTCCGTGATCGTCTTGGGGGATTCATGGTCACCGAACAACTTCTGGATGTTTATGGCCTCGACAGGGAAGTCGCGGAAAAAGCCATGAAAAAATTTCAGGTTTTAAATACTCCTGAGATTCGGAAGATTAACCTGAATAAAGCTCATGTAAACGAGCTCACAGGCCTGGTCTATCTAAATCGGGCAATTGCCAGAAAGATTGTAGCGTACCGTGAGCAGCTTGGCAGATACGATTCAATCGAACAATTAACAAAAATTGAAGATTTTCCAACAGAACGAATTCAGAGAATTAAGCTATATTTGGCCCTGTAAAAATTGCTATTATGATCACTGGAACAATGACTGAATTTGGGTTCGACTATTCGGAAACCCAGCGTATGATTGCCGAGTCAGCAAAGCAATTTGCTGAGCAGCACATCAAACCCTATGTAATGGAATGGGACGAGTCTCAGGAATTTCCCGTTGAAGTTTTTAAGAAAGCTGGAAAAATGGGATTTATGGGGGTTCTCGTACCGGAGACACTCGGGGGTTCAGGCCTGGGATATCACGAATATATCGCTATCATTGAAGAGATTTCCAAGGTGGATCCGTCGATAGGATTGTCTGTTGCAGCACATAATTCGCTTTGCACTAATCATATTTTAACCTTTGGGAATGCCGAGCAGAAGGATCGATGGATCCCCAGACTTGCCTCTGCAGAATGGATCGGAGCCTGGGGGCTTACCGAGCACAATACGGGTTCAGATGCAGGAGGGATGAACACCACGGCGGTTAGAGATGGAGATGAGTGGATTCTCAACGGAGCAAAGAATTTTATTACCCATGGTATTAGCGGCGACATTGCAGTAGTAATTGCCCGCACAGGCGAGAAAGGAGATAGTCACGGGATGACAGCCTTTGCCATTGAAAAAGGTACCAAAGGTTTCTCTAGTGGTAAAAAGGAAGATAAACTGGGAATGCGCGCCAGTGAAACTGCTGAGCTTGTTTTTGACAATTGCCGGATTCCGGATGAAAACAGAATTGGCGAAGTGGGAGATGGGTTCATTCAATCCATGAAAATTCTCGACGGAGGCAGGATATCCATCGGGGCTCTCTCCCTGGGCATCGCTAAAGGAGCTTATGAAGCAGCCCTGAAATATTCCAAGGAAAGGATTCAGTTTGGGAAACCTATCAGTTCCTTCCAGGGGATTTCCTTTAAACTGGCAGACATGGCTACCGAGATTGAAGCTTCAGAATTGTTACTGCACAAGGCCGCATTTTTAAAGAACCAGGGCAGAAAAATGACCAAGTGGAGTGCCATGTCAAAGATGTATGCATCTGAGGTCTGTGTAAAAGTGGCTAACGAAGCTGTCCAGATCCATGGCGGGTATGGCTACACAAAGGATTTTCCCGTAGAGAAATTTTACAGGGATGCCAAGCTCTGCACCATCGGGGAAGGCACTACTGAAATCCAAAAAGTGGTTATCGCGAAGAATATTTTGCAATAAGTTTGTTTCTAACCAATTTTTCGTTTTATCTTTGCAGTCCCGAATCCCTAAAGAAAGGAGGTTGTAGCCCATGTTAATAATACCAGTTAAAGAAGGAGAAAATATAGACAGAGCGCTAAAGCGTTTTAAACGTAAGTTTGACAGGACAGGTACGATGAGGCAATTGAGAAAGCGCCAGCAGTTTACCAAACCTTCTGTAGAACGAAGACAACAGATCCAAAAGGCTCAGTACATTCAAGGCCTTAGAGACCAGGAAGAGATATAATACTCAAAAATTACACTCAAAGAAAAATCTTGCTTAGGCGAGATTTTTTTTGCCCTGTTCTCAAAAGGGGCTTTTGTATCTTTGGTATATGGCTGTGGATGCATTCATATCTTACCTCTCTCATGAGAAAAATTATTCCCCTCATACCCTGAAGGCCTACGGGAAGGATTTACAGGATTGTAGTTCATTTCTGCAGACTTCAGAAAATGAACTCTCCCTAGAGAAAGCTAATTACAATGACATCAGGAACTGGATCGTCTCCCTTGTTGAAGGCGGACTAAGTAACCGAAGTGTAAACAGAAAGATCACTTCGCTAAAAACCTATTACAAATTTCTACTGAAAATAGGTGCCATTCAGACTAATCCGCTAGCCAGGCATAAGGCGTTGAAAACGTCAAAAAAAATTGAAATTCCATTTTCTCAGGCAGAGATGTCCACCTTGTTCAACGAGTTTCCTTTTACAGATGATTTTGAAGGAATCAGGGACAGATTGGTCATAG
>JABDQM010000246.1 GCA_013042315.1 Flavobacteriaceae bacterium
GACTTTTCAGAAAATTATTACCAGATTGAAGTGCCATTACAGTTTACTTCCTTCGGTGCCAGTGCGGCAGAGGATATCTGGCCGGCGGTTAATGAATTGGACATTGCTTTGGATGACCTTAAAAGAGTAAAATCTCAAGGGATCTCAGATCAGACTCTTGGAGATATCACATATTATGAAATCGTAAATGGGGAGGTGACCGCAGTACCCGAATTTGCACCAAGGACACTCGGGCAAATCAGGATAGGAATAAGGGGAAATCCTTCTTTAGGAAGTATCAGGAGTATGATGGTTGGGGTAAAGAACATCGACAATACCGCAGCCAGGGGAGAAGTCTGGTTTAATGAATTGAGGTTGGCAGGACTCGATAATCAGGGGGGATGGGCAGCCATAGCTGCTTTTGATGGGAATATGGCCGATTTTGCTAATGTTTCTGCCACCGGAAGTAAAAGCACATCAGGCTTTGGTGCCATCGATCAGATGCCCAATGAAAGGGCTCGTGAAGACGCCATATCATATGACGTGGTGACCAATGTAGAACTTGGACAGCTGCTCCCGCAAAAGTGGAATTTGCAGGTCCCTTTCAATTACGGGATATCGGAACAGTTGATCACCCCGGAATTCGACCCCGTCTACGACGATCTGAAGCTCGAAGACCGAATAGCAACAGCAGGCACAGCCCAGGAGGCTGACGAGATTAGAGAGCAGGCTGAAGATTACACCAAAAGGACGAGTATAAACTTTATAGGCGTTCGAAAAAACAGAGGAGAAGAAGCAGATGCGAATTTCTATGATGTGGAAAATTTTACCTTCAATTATTCCTACAATGAAACTGAACATCGAGATTTTGAAGTCGCCAATTTAAGGGATCAGAATGTGAGGGCTGGCTTTGTTTACAACCACAACTTTAAACCGGTATCAGTGGCTCCTTTTGCAAAAAAAGACTCTCTTTTTACAGGGGACTATTGGAAATGGCTGAAGGATCTGAATTTAAATCTGCTTCCCACCAGTATTTCCCTTCAATCGGATATTAATCGACAATTCAACCAGCAGCGCTTCCGTGATGTACTGGAGCCCGGGGTTGAGCGGCTAGAACTTCCTCTGTTGCAACAGCGAAACTATCTTTTCAATTGGCAATACGCCCTCAATTACAGTATCACTAAGTCGCTCCGACTCAACCTGACATCCTCGAACAACAATATCGTCAGAAACTATTTTGAAGAAGAAGGAAACCCCAATTCATTGATCAATCAGGAATTGAATGTTTGGGACGGATTTTTTGATATAGGAGAGCCTAATCGGCATGCCCAGCAGATGCAGTTGAATTACGAATTGCCGTTGAATAAAATTCCCGTACTCGATTTTATCAATGCGCAATACACTTATACCAGTAATTTCGACTGGCAGCGCGGGGGTGATGCCATCAGGGAAGTAACCGGGGAGGATATCAACACCATCCAAAATGCCAATACGCACAATCTAACGGCTACTTTTAATATGCAGCGATTTTACGATCAGATCGGGCTGAAAAAAGTTACCGGTAAGGGAACTGTAAGCGCTGTGAGAAGAGATAAGGCGGGCAATTTACCAACAGGGGCTGAAGCAGCAAATGCTCCAAAGAAAACATCAGGCCTTTGGAATACAGCTGTAGATATTATCACCATGGTAAAGCGCCTCAATGTAAATTACAATGAAAACAACGGTCAGGTTTTACCGGGTTACACCCAGTCAATTGGTTTTATCGGGACCACAAGACCTACCCTAGGCTTTGTTTTCGGGAGCCAGGCAGATGTTCGTTTTGAGGCGGCCAGAAATGGATGGCTAACCGTTTTTCCGGAATTCAATCAGCAATTTATTAAAAGAACAAACAAACAACTCAATTTAACTGCTACCGCACAACCCGTTCAGGATCTTACCATAGACTTAGTTGCAGATCGTCAGTTCTCGAGCAGCTTGCAGGAGAATTTTAAAGTTGAAGATGGGGAGTATATCGTTCAGACGCCAAATACTTTTGGAAATTTCAGTATCTCAACGTTGATGTTAGGTACTTTCTTTTCCAAAAGCGACGAGTTTACCTCTGATAATTTCGAAACATTTAAGGAGAATCGCATCGTTATTGCTAATCGAATCCTTTCCGATCGGGGAGGGGCAGACGAAGGAGTTGATGGAAATGGTTTCCCTATCCGATACGGAAATACGAGTCAGGATGTCCTGCTTCCCGCCTTTTTTGCGGCTTATACGGGTCAGGACGTAAACAGGGTGAATCTGGATGCTTTCAGAGACATTCCCATCCCCAACTGGAATATAAAATACACCGGTTTGATGCGGAACAAGTGGTTTAAGAAAAAGTTCAAAAGGTTCTCTCTGAGTCATGGCTACCGGGCAGCTTATAGTATCAATAACTTCCAGACCAATCTGGAACGCCAGAACGGGCAGATAGATCCGGAGAACCAGGACTTACTTCCGGAGAATATCATAAACAATGTGGTTCTGACCGATCAATTCAATCCTCTGATGCGGGTAGATTTCGAGATGAAGAATTCGATGAGTGTGGTTGCTGAGGTAAGGGCCGATCGTACGTTGTCCCTTAGTTTTGACAATAACCTCCTTACTGAGATCAATGGAAAAGAATACACCATAGGTTTAGGGTACCGATTTAAGGATGTAACCTTTGTCACGAACATTGGGGGTGAAAAACAAAGACTTAAAGGCGACCTTAACCTCAAGGCTGATGTGAGTTTGAGAGATAATATCACTATAATTCGAAACCTCGATCTGGACAACAATCAGATTACCTCAGGGCAAAATCTATTATCGGTTAAATTTACGGCAGATTACGCGCTGAGTAAGAGTTTAAATGCGCTGTTCTTCTACGACCATTCCTTCTCGCAATTTGCCGTCTCAACTGCCTTTCCCCAAACCACCATAAATACCGGCTTTACGCTGCGATATAATTTTGGTAATTAAGCCTGAAATTGTTTTTTGAAAACCTTGACGGAATCCGTTACATTTGCCTACGTAACTAATTCAAAAAACATGAACATTCCATCCGAGTTAAAATATACCAAAGACCACGAATGGGTCAGAATTGAGGGGGATACCGCTACTGTTGGGATCACCGATTTTGCCCAGGGAGAGCTGGGAGACATCGTCTACGTGGAAGTAGAAACCCTCGATGAAACCCTGGACAAAGAAGAGGTTTTTGGTACAGTGGAGGCAGTTAAAACTGTCTCTGACCTTTTTCTTCCATTAAGTGGTGAGATTATTGCATTTAATGAATCCCTGGAGGATGAGCCCGAGAAGGTGAATTCTGATCCTTACGGCGAAGGTTGGATGATCAAAATTAAATTCAGTGATAAAGCTGAAGTAGAAGATCTCATGAGCGATGAAGCCTATAAGGAGCTGGTAGGTGCTTAAACGCTATGTCACTGGTACTGGTTTTGTAGGTTGGATGGTTGGGATTACAATCCTAAGTCTGGTTTCTTTTGAAGATGAAACATCCCTCGATCTGGAGATCCCATACCTTGATAAAATAGTTCATTTCACCTTTTATTTTATTGCAGCTGTTCTTGGATTACTATTTTATAAGTCCCTTAACGAGCGCATCATATCAAATTTTAAGAGAATACTGATTTTCTTAGCCGCCCTTATTGTTTATGGTATAATAATTGAGGTATTACAGAGTACCTTTACGACTTACAGAAGTGGGGAAATCACAGATGTTCTGGCAAATTCAGCCGGTGCACTTTTGGGGACTTTTCTGATAAGGGCGATATTTTCTGGTAAAACCGAATCAAAATGGGAAAATTAATTACGGTTTTTATAAATTAATAGTTAAATTAGCAAACGTTTAAATCAAAAACTATGGAACTTAAAAAGAATCCTAAAGCCGATTTAAGAAAGAATAGTGGACTCTATTTTGTTCTTGGGTTAGTTGTTGTAATGCTCTTGGTATTTATTGCCTTTGAGTGGAAGACTTACGATAAAGTAGCAGACTACGACATCTCCCTTAACGTAGAGGATGCACTTGATGAAGAAGTCCCGATGACGGAACAGATCAAGACTCCACCACCACCACCGCCACCGGCTGCTCCTGAAGTAATTGAGGTGGTAGAAGACGAAGAAGAGGTAGAGGAAACTGTGATTGAGTCAACAGAAACCACCCAGGATGAGGAGATTATGGAAGTTGAAGATGTAGCTGTAGAGGAGGATGATATTGACGTTGATGTCCCTTTTGCTGTAATTGAAGACGTACCTGTTTTTCCCGGATGTGAGGGAGCCAGTGACAAAAGAGCTTGTTTTAATGAAATGATGCAAAAGCATATCATCAAGAACTTCCGCTATCCCGAAATTGCTCAGGAAATGGGTGTTCAGGGAAGAGTAAGTGTGATGTTTACAATTCAGAAAGACGGAAGCATCGGAAATATTCGTTACCGAGGTCCGGATAAAAACCTTGAGGCTGAAGCCCTGAGAATTATTCAGAAGTTACCAAAAATGACACCGGGTAAACAAAGAGGAAGAGCCGTACGGGTTCCCTTTAGTATCCCGATTGTTTTCAAACTGCAATAAGAGTTTATAAAATAAGATTAAACCCCGTCTGAAAAGATGGGGTTTTTTGATTGTAATACTGTTGTCTTTAATTGAAGCTTTTTTATTTTATTTCTCCTTTTTCGCAGATTCAATTTTATATCTGGAATTCGGGGAATAGCCAAAATAATTTATTAAACCTATTAGAAATTTCAACGGCGCCAGCTACAGGGATATTCTGATTTGGAGAAGTGACTTTAAACAATTCCTAAACTTAGCATAAACAGTATCAATTCGTTGCAAAAATATACTGTGGGCCGTATCTTTGCACCCTTATAATTTGAAGATGAAGTCGGCGGCTGGCACGTTAAATACATATTCCTGGACATTGATATTTTCTGACTTTAAAGAGATCACCAAAGCAAGGCTCGCTCTTAGTGTGGTGTTCTCCTCTATTGCCGGATATTTTCTAGGTGCCTATCAGATTGAATGGACATCAGTGCTAATGCTGGCTGTGGGTGGATACTGTATGGTGGGTGCCTCCAATGCATTTAACCAGGTGATAGAGAAAGATCTGGATGCGTTGATGTCGAGAACGGCCAACAGGCCTGTTCCATCAGGGAGAATGTCTTCTTCCACTGCTCTTACCATTGCCGTTATCATGACTCTTTTAGGTATTGGTATTCTCTACCTTCTTAATCCGAAAACAGCCATGTTCGGGGCGATTGCTATCTTTTTGTACACCAGTGTGTATACCCCTTTGAAAACAGTTACTCCCTTATCAGTTTTTGTTGGTGCCCTTCCTGGTGCCATTCCTTTTATGTTGGGTTGGGTTGCGGCTACTAATGATTTTGGAATAGAACCGGGCACCCTTTTTATGATCCAGTTTTTCTGGCAATTTCCTCATTTTTGGGCTTTGGCCTGGATGCTCGACGAAGACTATAAAAAGGCAGGCTTTAAAATGCTGCCCACAGGCAAAAAGGATAAAGGCACGGCTGTACAGATTATTATGTATACCGTCTGGATGATCATTATTTCTGTGATTCCTGTTTTTGGAATTACGGGTCGACTCCAACTGTCGGTTACGGGAGGGATTATCATCTTTCTAATGGGCATGGCCATGCTGGTTTTTGCCTTCTTACTATTTGAAAAAAGAAATAATGCTACAGCCAGAAAATTGATGCTGGCAAGTGTGATCTACATAAGCCTTATGCAGGTAGTTTACGTAGCAGATAAATATATTACGCAAATATGGATTTAACACAGGGGACTCAGAAAGAGAAAAATGCCAGGGCAAAAAAGATGATGCTCTGGTTCGGGATCGTCAGTTTACTGATGGGCTTCGCAGGGTGGACCAGTGCTTTTATTGTGAGTAGTGCCAGGGAAGACTGGTTAAACGACTTTCAATTACCTACTGCTTTTTTCTACAGTACTGCCGTGATCATCTTGAGTAGCCTAACCTATATTAAAGCCAAACAGCTGGTAAAAAATGACGCTCAGAAAGCTGCATCCTCATGGTTGTTGGGAACCTTACTCTTAGGGATCATTTTTATCATTTTGCAATTTTCAGGCTTTAACGAAATAATTGCGCAGGGATATTACTTTACAGGTCCTACGAGCAACATTACCATGTCTTATATCTTCCTTATTGCTACAGTGCATATTCTGCATGTCGTTGCAGGAATGATTACCTTAATTGTGGTTTTAGTGAGACAACGACAAGGCAAATACAGTTCCGACGATATGCTCGGAATGGAACTCGGAGCCACATTCTGGCATTTTCTGGATCTTTTATGGGTCTATTTAATGCTGTTTTTCTATTTCTTTTAAAACAGGATAAAAAATCTCTCCCATTCCAAGGGGAATCGCTTTTCTTTGACCTAAAAAAATGTATTTTTGCTAATATTATCTTAATAAGATTTCAAGTATATGGATTCGACGATCTCAACAGGAGCAGAAGAAGAAAGTGTATGGGGTGGAGGTAACCAGCCTTTAGGTGCGAGTTACGGTAAATTGATGATGTGGTTCTTTATTGTCTCTGATGCCCTTACTTTTTCAGGATTTTTAGCAGCCTATGGATTTTCCAGATTCAAGTTTATAGAAACCTGGCCGATCGCCGATCAGGTATTTACACACGTACCTTTTATTCATGGGAATTTCCCTATGTACTACGTGGCGTTTATGACCTTTATTCTGATCATGTCTTCCGTAACTATGGTTTTGGCTGTGGATGCAGGTCACAAAATGATGAAGAATAAAGTAGTCATTTACATGTTCCTCACCATCATCGGAGGAGCCATCTTCGTCGGGTCGCAGGCCTGGGAATGGGCTACTTTTATCAAAGGTGACTACGGCGCAGTGGAGACAAATGGAGGACGAATTCTTCAGTTTGTCAAGGCTGATACTGGAGAGCGAGCCGCTCTTGCGGATTTTGCCCAATCTATAGAATCTGAAAGAGTGACCCAGCAAAAGAATGAAGGAATTTGGTATTCAGGAGAATCTGCCCTGCCTACGTATTCGCTCAATGAAGTTACTCAGGGGTTTCTATCAAACCCAAATATTCTGATCCAAACAGAAACGATTACTGAAGAGGGTGAAAAAACTCTTTTAACACGGGAAGAATCGCTGGCCAAAATAAAGGATGCAAAATTGGTAGTTGAAGGAGCAAATCTGATCAGGAATGAATACGGTAGCCGCCTGTTTGCCGATTTCTTTTTCTTTATTACCGGGTTTCACGGATTTCACGTTTTTTCCGGAGTTGTAATTAACATTATCATCTTCTTTAACGTCATACTTGGAACTTATGAGAGAAGAGGACATTACGAGATGGTCGAAAAGGTTGGACTTTACTGGCACTTTGTTGACTTGGTATGGGTATTTGTCTTCACCTTCTTTTACCTTGTTTAATTGTCTGATTAATAGAAAAAACACGACTTACACATGTCACACGAACATAAATTAGCGATATTCAGAGGGACTTTGAAATTCAAGTCCAATACACAGAAAATATGGGGTGTCCTGATCTTTTTATCTATTGTTACAAGTATCGAAGTCGCCCTGGGTATTACAAAACCGGAAATCCTTGTGGCTAACACCTTTGTTGGGATGAAATTGCTCAACTGGATATTCATCATATTAACCCTGGTAAAAGCGTATTATATTGCCTGGGATTTTATGCACCTTCGCGATGAGAAGAGTTCTTTGAGAAGGACTATTGTGTGGACACCTATCTTCCTGGTGAGTTATCTGATATTTATCCTGCTTTTCGAAGCTGATTATATTTACAATGTCTTTAAAGACGGCTTCATACAATGGGATTTCTAACACGGAATTAACAACTATAAAAGACGGTATAACAGCCGTCTTTTTTATTTTTGTACTGTATTTTGTTGACAATGAAAAAGACCTTTGTCCTTGTTGTTTTATTTATCCTGCCTTTAGTTGCCTATCTCTTTTTTGCTTCAGGGGTAAATAATTTTGGGAAGCTCCCTATACTTACCGAAAAGGTGCAAGACCTCACCGATATTAATCCCGACGTAAGTCTGCAAGATAAGATCACTATTTTGGGTTTTTTGGGGAAAGACGCCGACCTGAGGAAAGGGAACGCATTCAACCTCAATCAAAAGATCTACAAGCGCTTTTATGAGTTTCACGATTTCCAAATGGTAATGATTATGCCCTACGGGACAGAAGAAGTGGTTGAAGATATCAGACAGGAACTCAGTCAACTTACCGATGCTTCTAATTGGATCTTCGTTTATGCTGATGACTCAGAAATAGAAACTATTTTTTCCTCCCTTAAGACGGATATTAGCCTGGATAGTGAAATGGGTACACCCTATGTTTTTATTGTGGATAAGGACAGGAACCTGAGGGGAAGAAAGGAAGATGAAGACGTTGGCACGAAGTACGGTTTCAATACAAATTCCGTTGCTGAACTCAACAATAAGATGGAGGATGATGTGAAGATCATTCTGGCAGAATATCGCCTGGCCCTTAAGAAAAATAACGCCGAAAGAAGTAATTGATGAACAAGAAATACACTTATGTCTGGGTTTCTCTGATTGTGCTGGTTTTCGGTATCATCTTTATTCCAAGGATCATTGACCGGGTTAAGTCGGGAAGTGTTGTGGAAAACACAAGAATGAATGTAGCTGAAGGGGTAGACCGATCGCTCGAATACATCACCTTAAACGATAAAAAGCGACGTGTTCCCGCCTTTAGTTTCCTCAATCAGGACAGCCTACTAATATCTAATGAAGATTATAAAGGGAAGGTGTATGTAGTTGAATTCTTCTTTACAACCTGCCCTACGATCTGCCCGATCATGAATCAAAACCTGGTGGAAATTCAGAATGAATTCAGGGAGTTCGAAAATTTTGGAATAGCCTCTTTCACCATCAACCCCGACTATGATACTCCGATGGTTTTAAAAGAATACGCAGAGAAGTACGGCATTACAGATATGGACTGGAATCTGCTTACCGGCGACTCCGAGGAAGTTATGAAACTGGCCAACGAAGGCTTTAATATTTTCGCTGCCAGTTCTCCTGACGTGCCCGGAGGATTTGAGCATTCGGGTCTTTTTGCCCTGATTGATAAAAATGGATACCTGCGCTCCAGGAGAGACGCTTATGGCAATCCTCTGATTTACTATCGCGGTACTATCAAGGAATCTCAGGGAGAGAATTTTGAAGGGGAGCAGGAACAAATCAGTATTTTAAAAGAAGACATTAAAAAATTATTGGAGGAATAAGATGAGTACGGTAAGCTTAAATGAAAAGCAAGTCAATAGGGGAATCACTGTCATATCTATCGTAATCCCGATTGTAGTAGCAGTATTGTTTGGTGTCCGGATCCCGGATGTGGAACCCTTAAGTTTTCTGCCTCCTGTTTATGCGTCAATAAACGGCCTTACGGCGGTTCTGCTCGTGTTTGCTGTATGGGCTATCAAAAATGGGAAACGACAACTGCATCAGAAACTGATGACCACGTGCATAGCCTTGTCATTGGTATTCCTGGTCATGTATGTGGCCTATCATATGACCTCAGATTCAACACCTTTTGGAGGTGAAGGTTGGGTGAGATACGTATATTATTTTATCCTGATTACTCATATATTGCTTTCCATAGCCATTATTCCACTTGTTTTGCATACGTACGCCAGAGCGTATTTAAAGAACTTTGAAAGACATAAAAAACTGGCTAGGATAACCTTTCCCATCTGGTTGTACGTGGCGGTAACGGGAGTGGTTGTGTATTTAATGATATCGCCATACTACACTTATTAAAGCACTGTTGATGATGAAAAAAACACGCTTTAAAACATACCGAAAACGCTTGATTCTATTAGGATTCACCATTCTATTTCCCTTATTGGCTGACGCCCAATGCGCCATGTGTAGAGCTGTCCTGGAAAGCGAAGGCAATACCTCGGTTGCCGAAGGCATCAATAACGGAATTGTTTACCTCATGGCTATTCCCTATATCCTCATAGGGGCATTACTTTTCTTTATTTACCGCAAAGTAAAGACCTGAAGTCGGTAAATTTAACATTGATTTAAGGTACATTCTTGTAACAATATCCATATTGGGAAGTCTATATTAAGACTACAAGGCTTAAACACTGACCCAATGTTCGATCTTGAGAGATGGCAAGAAATCTTTGATGCCATCAGGAAAAACAAATTGCGTACTTTCCTCACGGGCCTTTCTGTGGCCTCGGGAATCTTTATTCTTGTTATCCTTCTCGGCTTCGGTCAGGGCATGCAGAACGGCATTGCCAAAGAGTTTGAACAAGACGCATCAACGAGTGTCTGGGTCTGGCCGGGGGTAACTTCAAAAGAGTACAAGGGTCTTAATCCCGGGAGGAGAATTCAATTTCGAAATGAGAATTATGAGAATGTAGGGGAACTCTACAAGAAAGAGATCGAATACGAGTCGCCCAGATATTTCGTCAACAACGTCCAGATCAATTACGGGAAAGAATCACTTGCTTATGGTATTCAGGGCATCTCGGGCAACTTCCAGTTTATCGAGAATGCAAAAATGGCAGAAGGCCGGTTTATCAATGTGCAGGATGTTACCAATACGGCCAAGGTGGCCGTTATTGGGCGAAAAATCAGGAATGATGTTTTTAAGGAGGTAGAAACGCCCGTGGGGGAGTTTATCACCGTTTTGGGAATCCCTTTTAAGATCGTCGGTGTCTACGGGGAGACAGAAGAGCGGGAGGAGGAGCGGATCTATATTCCTGTGACCACCGCCCAGAAAGTCTTCAACGGGGCAGACCGAATCAACAATATGGCATTCACCTTACCGCCTGCAGACAATTTTGACAAGGCGGTCGCTCAAGCAGTCGCCTTTAAGGCAGGAATCGAATCTTACCTGCGGCAGGTGCATACTGTAGCCCCGGACGACAGCAGTGGTGTACAGGTTTGGAGTGCCATGGAGGAGGCCAAGAGGTATTTTAGCCTTACTGGAAATATTAAATTTTTCTTTTGGTTTGTTGGGATCTGTACCATTATTGCGGGCGTGGTAGGCGTTAGCAATATCATGCTTATTGTGGTAAAGGAACGTACCCGTGAGATTGGAATCCGAAAAGCCCTGGGCGCCAAACCCTGGTCCATCATCGGGATGATTCTGCACGAAGCTATTTTCGTCACCGCAATTTCAGGCTTTGCCGGCCTGATCTTTAGTATGGGTTTACTTGAAATTGTAGGCCCGTATATCGAAGTAGATTATGTTTTAAATCCATCCGTAAATTTTAATGTAGCCCTGGCTACTGTTTTTGTACTGATTGTCGCCGGAACAATCGCAGGATTTTTTCCTGCCTGGCGGGCGGCACATATTCACACTATTGACGCCTTGCGTGACGAATAAGAAATAAGAAAGTAGCAGTATGTTCAACAGAGATCGTTGGAAAGAGATTTTGGAAGTACTCACTACGAATTGGTTTCGTACGGTGCTTACGGCTTTTGGGGTATTTTGGGGTATTTTGATCCTGATTATACTGCTTTCTGCCGGGAAGGGCCTCGAGAATGGCATCCGGGCAGATTTTGGGGATATCGCTACCAATACGATGTTTATGTGGACGCGCAGCACAACAAAGGCGCATATGGGCTTGCCCATAGGACGAAATTTTAATTTTAAGACAGAAGATGTAGAAACCCTGAAGGAAAAATTTCCTCAACTGCGATTTATTTCTCCAAGGAACCAGCTTGGGGGTTTCCGTGGAACCAATAATGTGGTCAGGGGAATCAAGACGGGGGCATATAATGTATATGGAGATTATCCCGAGATTATACAGCAGGAACCTATGGCCATTACAGCGGGCCGATTTATAAATCACAACGACATTGATAATAATCGTAAAGTCGCAGTAGTAGGCTTGGGTGTACGCAACGAACTTTACGATATAGGGGAAGAAATTCTGGGTTCCTACATCAAGATACAGGGGGTGAACTTTATGGTGGTGGGGACCTATAAGAAGAGATCGAGTAACGGCGACGGGGAGGAAGGTCAAAAAGAGATCTACGTGCCCTTTACAGCATTTTCCCAGGCCTTTAATCGAGGGAATAACGTAGGTTGGATGGCGATTACGGCAAAAGATGGCCACCCAATAACCGGAATTAAAGAAGGGATTGTGAATGAGATGAAAAGTGTTCATAAGGTTCATCCGGAAGATACCAGAGCCGTAGGATTTTTTGATCTCTATGAAGAGTTCAACAGGGTGGAAAGCCTGTTTGGGGCCATCAGCTTTATTGGATATTTTGTAGGTATTCTAGTACTGTTATCAGGGATAATCGGCGTGAGTAACATCATGCTCATCGTTGTAAAAGAACGCACTAAGGAGATTGGAATCAGGCGCGCCCTGGGCGAAGATCCGTGGTCTATCAAAAAACAAATCCTGCTCGAGTCCATTTTTCTCACGATTATTTCGGGCATGGCAGGCATTGTCATTGGTGCCTTGTTTATATATGGGGTAAATGCTTTGCTGGAAGCAAACGGACCTGTAGATATGTTTATGAACCCAAGTGTCAATCTCGGAGTTGTCTCAGCAGCGCTCGTAATTCTAATTATTTCAGGACTGCTGGCTGGATTTATTCCCGCACAAAGTGCAATAAAAGTTCGTCCGATTGATGCCCTGAGAACCGAATAAAATAAATCGATCAAACAACATTAGAAATGAAAAAATCAGTAACCGTAATTATCCTCTTGCTCATAGTGGTCACCTTTGGCGTGGCCATGGTTTACCTGTATCAAAAAAATGCAGAAGATCCTGTGATCTATGAAACAGAACAGGCGGAAAAGCGGACCATTATTAGGAAAACGGTAGCTACAGGGAGCATTTTACCTTTAGAAGAGGTTTTGATAAAGCCGAATATTTCAGGTGTGATAGAAGAGATTTATGTGGAGGGTGGCGACTATGTAAAATCAGGAGATCTTATTGCCCGGATAAAAGTTGTTCCTAACCTCAATGCGCTAAACGATTCCAAGAATGCCATAGAAGATGCGCGGATCAACTTAGAGGATCAACGGCGAAATTTTGATCGTCAAAGCGAGCTGTATTCTAAAGGAGTAGTTTCTAAAGTAGATCTGGAAAGAGCCCAGGTAACTTATGACCAGGCAAAACAGGCTTTTTCTGCGGCCAACAAAAGATACGACATCGTTCAGACCGGGACTACAAAAGGCCTTAGTAGTGCGGCCAATACCCTTATCCGGGCTACGGTAAGCGGAATGGTACTGGAAGTTCCGGTGGAAGTTGGTAACCAGGTCATTGAGAGTAATACTTTTAATGAAGGGACTACTATAGCGGCCATAGCAGACGTTAACAAGATGATCTTTGAAGGAAAAGTAGACGAATCTGAAGTAGGTAAAATTAAGGAGAACCTCCCTCTTGAAATTACCGTAGGGGCCATAGAGAACAAGGTCTTTGATGCTGTTCTGGATTACATCGCCCCCAAAGGAAAAGCGGAGAATGGCGCTATACAGTTTGAAATCAAGGGCACATTAAATAAAGGTGATACCGTATTTATAAGGGCGGGTCTGAGTGCCAATGCCTCTATCATTTTGGCAAGAGCAGACAGCGTATTGTCAATCAAAGAAGCTTTAGTACAATTTGATCCTGAGACAAAAACACCCTTTGTTGAGGTAGCTACCGGAGACCAACAATTTACTCGGAAAGACATTCAATTGGGGGTCAGTGACGGTATTTACGTTGAAGTACAGTCAGGACTATCTGAAGAAGATAAGATCAAGGTTTGGAATGCACTTCAGGCGGAAACCTTCGGGGGCTAATTTTTTTAACATTATTTTTTAACAATTTTTGTAACAAATCCACATCTTGCTAGTCCTATCACAGGATTGGAATCCAATAAAGAAAATTCACCAACCATGATTGAAATAAAGGATCTTCATAAATCGTATAAAATGGGAAGCAATTCCCTCCATGTTCTCAAGGGAATCAATTTTTCCGTTGAAGAAGGGGAATTAGTAGCCATCATGGGTTCCTCAGGATCTGGAAAGTCTACGCTCCTGAATATTCTTGGAATGTTAGACGAAGCCGATGAAGGTGATTATGTCCTGGATGGCATTCCGATTAAAAATCTCAATGAGACCAAGGCGGCAAATTACAGGAATAAATTTTTAGGATTTATATTTCAGTCGTTTAACCTTATTAATTACAAGACGGCATTAGAGAATGTAGCCCTTCCACTTTATTACCAGAAAATGCCACGAAAGCAAAGACAAGAAAAGGCATTAAAGTATTTAGACCAGGTAGGTCTAAAGGAGTGGTCACATCATTTACCGAGCGAACTCTCAGGGGGGCAAAAACAACGTGTGGCTGTTGCAAGAGCCATGGTGGCAGAACCTAAGGTATTATTGGCGGATGAGCTTACCGGAGCATTGGACAGTAAGACCTCCTATGAGGTCATGGATTTGATCCAGAAGATTAATGACCAGGGGAACACCATCCTTGTGGTTACTCACGAACCCGATATAGCCCAGATGTGTAAGCGCATCGTTCATCTGAAGGATGGAGTGATCGTCAAAGACGAAAAAGTAAAACAAGTAAAAGCCCTCGCCAATGTTTAGCAGGGATACCTGGCAG
>JABDQM010000344.1 GCA_013042315.1 Flavobacteriaceae bacterium
GGTCCAGATTGGTGGTTTCGCACCCTGTGAAAAGGACTCCACCGATCAAACCAATACTTAAATATTTAAATATGTTTTTCATGATCAATTTTTATTTTAATTAAAATGAAGCTTTTACACTGAATCCGTACCTTCTGGAACTCGGTCCATTAAGATAATCAAATCCTCTACCATTTCCAATACCGACACCGGCTACGTTAGGATCGAAATTCGTTCCTTTTGGAATGTTAATGGCTTCGTACCACATGTTAAATCCTGATACAGTAAAGCTCAAAGAACCAAATGGTGTCTTATCCAAAAACTTCTTAGGTACGCTGTATCCGAGCGAAACTTCCTGTAATCTTACAGTTGTGGCGTCAAATACACCTAATTCATCCGGTCCGAATAAAACGTTATTGAAGTAGAAGGTAGAGTTGTTGATCTGAACATCATTTGGCGAACCGTCTCCTTTTACACCAGGTAGGATAAAGGTGTTCAAACGATCTACAACATCAGTTGTAAGACCCCTACCGATCAATACAGAAGCTGTTCTGGAATAAATATCTCCTCCATGGGTATAGTTAAACAAGAAGTTAAAATTAAAGTTCTTGTAGCTAAAGCTATTCCCAACGTTTAATACCCAGTCTGGGTTAGGATCACCAATTTCGAATAGACCATTTTCCTCGATATAATCCCCATTGGCATCAACTACAAAGTTATCATCTGCATCGCGCTGAATTCTTGTACCTAACATTATTCCGAGAGGCTCACCTACACGGGCAGCATTACCAAGGTTAGTAAATCCTGCAAAAATAATATCTTCTGCATCTAAGCCAAGATCAGTTACTTCAGATTCGTTAAAGAACCAGTTTGCATTTAAGCTCCAATCAAGATCTCCGGCTTCCTGGCCTCTAACAAGGGCCAAGGTAGCATCTACTTCAGCACCCCAGGACTTAATTTCCCCAACGTTAGTCTGAGTGGTTGTAAATCCTGTTGATGGATCTAAAGGACGGTCAATAATAAGATCTTCTGTAGTCCTTGTGTAATAAGAGGCATCTAAAGTAAAACGGCTTCCGAAGAGACGAGTCTCAATACCAAATTCTAATTCCTCCAAAAGTTCAGGTTTCAGATTTGGATTACCCAATAGGTTAGCACTTACATTGGTTACAGTATTGTTTCCGTCCCCATCCTGGAAGTTCTGAGTGTCGAGGATAAGGGTAGAAGCTACCGGGTATCCCGTCGGGAAGTTAGCCGATGTTCCGTATCCTGCTCTAAGTTTCATATAATTGACACCATTCTGGCTTTGCAAACCAGGGATAAACTTGGTAGGAATAAGCGATAAACTCGCACTGGGGTAGAAGATAGCGCGGTTATCTTGTGACAGGTTAGATACCCAGTCATTCCTTCCTGCAAGCGTAAGATAGATCATACGCTCGTAGTCAAAGTCTAACTGTCCGTAAACCCCTGCAATGTTTCTTTCTTGTAGAAACTGGATGGGTTCGAACAGGGAGAAGTTGAAATGTCTCAGTACTCCGAATACCTGCTGCCCTGAAGAAGCTACACCATTCTGGTCGAATTTCTCACTTCTTGTGGTTGCACCAGCGTTAAAGCTGAAACCAACTTTCTCTGAGATCTCGTACTGACCTGTCAGGATCAGGTTGTGATCAAAAAGGGTGTTGGTGTTATTCCAGGTCTGGAGGATACCACTCTGGGTAGCAACGCTACCTCCGATACCACCTTTATTCTGAGACGTAATATTATTTTCACTGTAGACATCCAAACCAAAACGGTAAGTTAAGTTAAGGTTGTCATTGATATCATAAACAAGGGCCATGTTTCCGAAAACCCTTTTGGTATCCTGCTCAGTCTTGGAGTTTTTAACGGTCCAAAGCGGATGCTGGATACTGTTGTTCTGACGATAGTATACACTAGAACCATCAACAGGGCTCTCAAATGGAAGTCCCTGAATGTCAACACTCCTTGGCGTATAGAATACGTTGGCGAAGACCGAAGAACCAGTACCGAAAACACTGTTACCTGTACTTGCAGCAACCGGTGGCGACTGGAAGTTAGTGTTTGCAAAGTTCAGTGTACCTGAAGCGGTGATCTTATTGGAAAGCACTGCTCTACCACCAAGACCAACTGTATACCTTCTCAGGTTGTTACCAGGGGTAAACCCTTGGTCGTCCAGGTGACCGAAGTTCATATTGTAACTCATGCTTCCGTCATCGGAAGAACCGTTGATGTTAACGGAGTTAGTCTGAACCACACCTTGCTTAAAGAATTTTTCAACACTGTCATAAGGCTTCCAAGGATACCTAGCTCCCTGGAATTCCGGGAAGGCAGCCTGGATAGCTGAAGTAGAAGTAGAGTAAGGGTGAGCAAGTGTTCCTGCATCATCGATAGAGGCCTGAGTTCCCCAGCCTGCTACTCCGTCTCTGTCGAAACTTGGTCCCCAGTTACTGAAGAACCATCCGAAGGCCTGGTCGAAACCGTTTCCAAACTCATCCTGGTAATCAGGAAGGGAAGCGATCTCGTTAATAAACATCGAGCTGCTTACCGTTACTTCGTTTTTCTTGGCCTGTCCAGTTCCGGCAGCACCGTTCTTGGTAGTAATAAGAATTACTCCGTTACGCCCGGCAGTACCATAAAGAGTGGCTGCGGCCAAACCTTTTAATACGTTTACACTTTCTATGTTGTTGGGATCTAAATCGAGGAACCTACTGGAGCCGTTGTTTCCATCCACGAAGCTGTTACCACCGCCACCTTGAGATTGTCCGTTAGTACCACTGTCAAAAGGTACCCCGTCAACGATAAACAATGGCTGGTTACTACCACTAAAGGTACTGAGACCCCTGATGATAATACTGGTACCAGATCCGGAAAGACCACTCTGGGCCTGAATATTAACCCCGGACGCCTTACCTGTTAAGATACGAC
>JABDQM010000347.1 GCA_013042315.1 Flavobacteriaceae bacterium
GTGAGCAGCTCACTATAGCAACCACCAGACCGGAGACTATTTTGGGCGATACCGCAATTTGTGTACATCCCGACGACCAAAGATTTGTACATCTTCACGGGAAGCAGGCCATTGTTCCCGTAAACAATCGCGTGATTCCTATCATTCTCGATGATTATGTTGATATGGAATTTGGAACAGGATGTCTTAAAGTTACTCCGGCCCACGATGAGAATGACTGGCAACTGGGTGAAAAACATCAGTTGGAAACTATAGATATATTTAATGAGGATGCCACCTTAAACAGCCATGGGCTTCACTATGAAGGGAAGGATCGGTTTGAGGTAAGAAAGGCAATTACAAGAGAGCTCAAAGACCTGGGCGCTCTGCAAAAAGTAGAGCAGTATACAAATAAAGTAGGGACCTCAGAACGTACCAAAGCTGTTATTGAACCGCGTTTGTTAGATCAGTGGTTTCTCAAGATGGAAGAGCTTGTTAAACCCGCACTCAAGGCGGTTACAGAGACTCAGGAAGTAAGATTTTTCCCGAAGAAATTTGATAATACTTACAAGTACTGGATGGAGAATATCAGGGACTGGAATATTTCCCGTCAATTGTGGTGGGGGCAACAGATACCTGTTTATTATTTTGGAAACGGTCCGGAAGACCATGTGGTTGCCGTAAATGCAGAAGAAGCCCTTAAGGCGGCCAGAGAAAAGAGTGGTAATAAGGCTCTAAAGGCCGGAGAACTGAGACAAGACGAAGATGTGTTGGATACCTGGTTTTCGTCCTGGCTATGGCCCATCAGCGTTTTTGGTGGTATTCTCGATCCGGATAACAAAGAGGTAAACTACTACTACCCAACTAACGACCTGGTAACAGGGCCTGATATCATATTCTTCTGGGTAGCCAGGATGATCGTGGCCGGATACGAATTCAGAGGGGAAAGACCGTTTGAAAATGTCTATTTTACCGGTCTTGTAAGGGACAAAGAGCGGCGAAAAATGTCTAAGCAGCTCGGGAATTCGCCGGATGCATTAAAATTGATAGCGAATTACGGCGCAGACGGCGTACGGGTAGGCTTGCTGCTGAGTGCAGCGGCAGGCAACGACCTGCTTTTTGACGAATCGCTTTGTCAGCAAGGCAAAAATTTTGCCAATAAGATCTGGAATGCCTTTAGACTGGTAAAAGGATGGGAGGTAAAGGAATTACCACAGCCCGAAGCGGCTGCCCTGGGTATTAATTGGTTTAAGGCGAAAATGAGCTCATCATTGGTAGAGGTTGACGATCATTTTTCAAAATATCGTATTTCCGATGCCTTAATGGCCATTTACAAGTTGATCTGGGACGATTTTTGTTCCTGGTTGCTGGAAATTGTAAAACCTGCCTATCAACAGCCTATAGACCAGAAAACATACGAAGAGGTAACCACATTATTTGAAGAGATCCTCAAGATATTACATCCCTTTATGCCTTTCCTTTCAGAAGAGGTATGGCAATGCATGGCAGAAAGAACCCCTCAGCAAGCTTTAGTGATCTCTTCCTGGCCTGAATCTGGCCAACCGCAGCCTGAGTTACTCAAGGAGTTTTCCTTTACAGCAGAAGTGATTTCTGGCATTAGGACTATTAGAAAGGAAAAGAACATCCCTAATAAAGAGGCTCTTAAGCTGCAGTATATAAAAGCTCAGGATATCTCTCCTGAGTGGGATACCATTATCAAAAAACTTGGTAATATCGAGGAAATTACCACAATCTCGAAGGCTCCCGAGGGGGTATTGTCATTTCGGGTTAAGAGCAATGAATACTTTATCCCTGTGTCTGGCTCAGTGGATATAGAAGCGGAAATCAAGAAAATCACTGAGGAATTAAATTACACCAAGGGATTTTTGAAATCAGTCGAGAAAAAACTCTCGAATGACCGATTTGTAAACAATGCTCCAGAAGCTGTTGTGGCCATAGAAAGAAAAAAGGCAACGGATGCTGAGGAAAAAATTCTGACGCTCGAAAAAAGCCTTGCCAGCTTGTCAGGTTCATAGATAAATCCTAATAAAACGCTAAGAAGAGCGTGGTTTTCAACTAGTTGTGATATATTTATCCGAAAAGGAAATATGAAAAAGTTTAAATTTAGTCTTTTAGCTCTTGCTACTGTTCTGATGTCTTGCTCAAACGACGGGGATAATTCAGATACAAATCCGGAACCCATGGGTCCGGTTCCACGCACAGCTATTGCCGATGCCGCTTTTGAGCAATTTCTGGTTGATCTGGGTGTTGATGACGCGGTTGACGGTTCAGTCATAACCAGCGAAGCAGAAAAGGTCACCTCCTTGGTCATGAATGACGAAGGCATTAATAGTTTACAGGGTATTGCTGATTTTATTTTATTGGAGAATCTATGGGTGAACGATAACCAGATAAGCTCGCTGGATCTCTCGAGCAATACACTTTTAAAATTTGTGTATGTTCAAAACAATGCTTTGACAAACATCAACGTTTCCAATCTCGATATTCTCGAGAAGCTGTCAGTTCCCGGCAACAATCTCACTCAATTAGACATCTCAGACAGCAGCACCTTGCAGTTGCTTGAAATCAATGATAATACCCTTGGAGCCATAGATTTAACAGCTATTCCCAATAGCCTACAGTTAAATACATTTGCAGTAGAGAACAATCCCCTTAGCTGTATTAAGGTCAATGAGGAGATTCTCAATGATATTCCCTCGCAATGGACTAAGGATATGGAAGACACGTATTCCTTATCTTGTAATTAGAGCAGAAAAGCTTTTCAGCAAAAGCAACCTCAGTTTTGATGGTTGTTTTTTTTTATCTTTATGGAAAGTGAAGTCTATGAAAACACTTATCTGTTTGCTCGTATTGTCACCATTTTTTTTGTGCGCTCAGGAAGAGGAGGTCAAAATTTTACCTAAAGAAATTCAAATTCAAACTGCCGTATTACCCTTGCCCGAACAGCAGAAGTCGGGAGCCATGGTTTACGGTTATGACGAGTCAGGACAACTTGTGGTTTTGAGAGAAGGTTCTAACAATATGGTTTGTGTAGGCGACAATCCGTACAGGAAAGGAATTAGCAGTAGCTGTTACTCTGTAAAACTCGAACCTTTTATGGCCAGGGGAAGAGAATTGAATGCCCTTGGGAAGTCGCAGAGTGAACGGAACGAAATCAGAGGAAGTGAAATAGAATCAGGAGTGCTGTCAATGCCCAAAGAACCCAGTATGCTCTATGTTTTTTTCGGAAAAGAAGAGGATTACGATACTTCTACAGGAGCCTTGCCTAATGGTAAATTTCGCTACGTGATCTACACTCCTTTTGCAACAGTAGAATCGACCGGTTTGCCGGACAAACCACATGCTCCCGGAATGCCTTGGCTGATGGATCCCGGGACACACAGAGCCCATATTATGGTGGGGCCATTTAATTAGAAGTATGGGCTGCTCAAAGTATATTATTTCTGAGATATAGTTATACCAATGGAGACTTACGCTACGGCACTTTTATATGCCATCCCTTTCTTTATTCTACTGTTGTTGGTTGAGATTCTTTACGGCCAGTTTATCAAAAATCAGCACCACAAGGTTTTAGACACTGTGAGCAGCATAAGCTCAGGCCTTACCAATATCGTAAAGGATTCGCTGGGATTAGGGGTTATCCTTGTGAGTTATCCCTTCCTGCTTGATCATCTGGCGCTAATGGAGATCAAAGCTACCTGGCTGGTGTGGTTGGTTGCTTTTATAGCCATTGATTTTGCGGGATATTGGAATCATCGTCTCAGTCACCATGTAAACGTATTCTGGAATCAGCATGTGATTCACCACAGCAGTGAGGAATTTAATCTGGCGTGTGCTTTACGTCAATCTATTTCGAATTTATTGGGATACTTTCCACTTTTTCTCTTCCCTGCGGCCCTTCTGGGCGTTCCCGCGGAGGTCATTGCCATAATTGCACCGGTACATTTGTTTGCTCAGTTTTGGTATCACACCCAGCATATCGGTAGAATGGGTTGGCTGGAATACATCATTGTGACACCATCTCAGCATCGCGTACATCACGCTATCAACCCGGAATACATCGATAAAAATCTGGGACAGATCCTTTGTGTCTGGGACCGATGGTTCGGGACTTTTCAGGAAGAGTTGGAAGATGTACCGCCTCAATACGGGGTGTTAAAACCCGCACATACCTGGAATCCTATTCTGATCAATTTTCAACATTTGTGGAGATTAACCCTGGATGCCTGGCGAACAAAAAGCGTAAAGGACAAATTCAGGATCTGGTTTATGCCTACGGGATGGCGACCTGCCGATGTGGTTGATAAACACCCTACAGAGGTCATCAAAGACGTGTACGGTTTTAAACGCTATAAGACTCAGGCATCTACCTTTTTAAAAGGCTATGCTATTTTTCAGATGGTTTTTACGCTGACCCTTATCCTCTTTATGTTTTACAACTATTCTGAAATAGGCTTTGGAGGGTTGATTCTCTTTGGGGCATACGTTTTCTTGGGAATTTTTGGATATACCAGCCTGATGGATCGACAGAAGTTTGCATTTTTTATAGAGTTCTTCAGGGGAATGGCCGGACTCGTACTTATATGGATAACCGGTGATTGGTTCGGAATAAATACCCTCTGGGAATACGGTAGCCTGGTTATTGCCGCGTATTTTAGTATTTCTATCCTGGGTGGATTTTTCTTTACCTATGTGGAAAGAGCTGATATAGAACAACAAATTGCCTTATAGAAATGGCGATAAGACCCTACATTCTCTCAGAATCTAACTGGTTGACATTAAAGGACTCAGAATTTGAGATGGCGATTTTACCCTGGG
Organism: Flavobacteriaceae bacterium; assembly: GCA_013042315.1. Taxonomy (GTDB): domain Bacteria; phylum Bacteroidota; class Bacteroidia; order Flavobacteriales; family Flavobacteriaceae; genus Muriicola. The sequence goes on from JABDQM010000347.1 coordinate 4,819, forward strand.
CTGCCACCGAAGCACATAATTATCACCTTCCTTACGGCACAGATATTTTCGAAGCTGATCATCTTGCCGCAGAAGCAGCTAGAATAGCCTGGGAGAAGGGAGGCAAACCGATTGTCCTGCCAACGATCCCCTTTGGAGTCAATACAGGACAGTCTGATATCTATCTCGACATCAATTTGAATCCGAGTACGCAATTGGCCATTTTGTCTGATATCATTACAGTGCTCAATCGGCAGGGGATTCACAAACTTTTAATATTTAATAGTCACGGAGGCAACAATTTTAAAGCCCTGGTCAGGGAATTAGGCTTGAAATTTCCCGAGATGTTCATTTGTGTTTCTAACTGGTTTAAAGCTATTGGAGATGTTGATTATATCACAGAGCAAGGAGATCACGCAGATGAGCGGGAAACCAGCCTGATGCTTTATTTCCGACCTGATCTTGTCCTCTCAAAGGACTTTTGGGGCGATGGAAAAGCCAAAAAGTTTAAGATTAAAGCCTTTTCAGAAGGCTGGGCCTGGGCAGAACGAAGATGGTCAGAAATTTCTGAAGATACCGGGGTAGGGGATCCCACGAACGCAAGCCGTGAAAAAGGAAAACGCTTGTTTAAAGAAATAACTGAAAAAATGTCTGAATTTATCTATGATCTATGTAATGCAGATATTGAAGATCTCTACAGCTGACGCTAAAAAGAGTTAATTCCGAATTCTTTTTTCACCAGGACTATGTATTTTTCCATGGCCTCTTCGGGTTGTAGGTTTTTTGCCTGTATAAGAGCATTGGCTTTAAACGCGTTGATCAGGGGCGTCTTACTTCCGGGATTGTTGTAATTTTTATTTGCGATTTTATAATAGGCGTAGAGTTTTAATAGCAAGTCCGGAGGCAGAGGATCTGTGTAGTTGCTGATAAAACCAACTGCTTTTTCAAATTCGCTATGCAGACTTCGATTATCCATCTTTTTCCTTTACGGTGGCAATACAGGTGATGGCACCTTTTACTTTCTGGTTGAGTTTTACCGCTACCTGTGCGTCTGTAGGGAGGAATACATCTACTCGGGAACCAAATTTGATAAAGCCGCTCTCTTCCCCCTGTTGTGCACTTTCCCCAACTTCTGCGTAATTCACGATGCGTCTGGCCATAGCCCCAGCAATTTGTCGGTATAGGATATCACCAAATTTGGGCGTTCGTATCACCACCGTTGTCCTTTCGTTCTCCTCGCTTGATTTTGGATGCCAGGCTACGAGATATTTTCCTGGGTGATATTTGGCATACTGGATTACTCCACTGGCAGGATAACGGGTTACATGTACATTAACCGGAGACATAAAGATGGAGATCTGCAATCGCTCCTCATTGAAATACTCCTTTTCCATCACCCGTTCAATAACCACCACTTTTCCATCAACCGGAGAGTGGACTTCGTCAAAATTTTTGTTGGATATTCTTTTGGGGTTTCTGAAAAATTGAAGGATCAGGATAAGGACTACCAGCGCGAGTCCCTGAATGATCATTTGATAGGTTGGATTAGCCATGTAAAAATGCGCAAGCAGAATTATTATGGCCGTACCGAAGAAAGTCAGGAGGATGATAGTGCGTCCCTCTCTATGAAACATAGGTAAAAATATTTAGAACAAGATATGCAAATGGTGCTGCAAATATAAGACTATCCAACCGATCGAGCATACCTCCATGACCCGGGAGAATGGCACCGCTATCTTTTACTCCTGCTAATCTTTTTAGTTTAGATTCGACCAGATCACCCAGACTACCCATAAATACTATTACAGCTGCAAGGATCATCCATTCTGCTGGTTTTAAGATGGGTTCGTATTGGGAAAGTATATAAGCTGCAATCAAGGTGAAAACGAGGCCACCAAGGGTACCTTCGACAGTCTTTTTAGGGGAAACGGATGGAAATAATTTTCTTCGGCCTATAGATTTACCCACCAGGTAAGCAAAGGAATCGTTGACCCATATTAGGATAAAAATTCCCATAATCAGTAGCTTGGCAAAATCGTCATCCTTGTAAGGGATCATGGTCAGAAAAATACAGCCTCCCCCAATGTAAAAAAGGCCAATAACAAATTTTTCATATGCTCTGTAAAATTTCTTCCGCGTGAACAGGAAATAGATCATGGTGATGTTTACAGTGATGGAAAGAAACATCAGGATGTTAATCAGAACGGCATCCCTGATGATGTATATGAAGAGCCACCACATCCCCAAATAAGCTGCAAAAAGGTGGTACCCTCTTAGTCCGACAAGTTTTTTGAATTCGTACAAACAGGCAAGACCGAAAACCATAAAAAGAAAGTCGAAGGCGTCGGAACTTAAGAAAACCGCAGAGAGGAGTAAAATCACGTATACAACTCCCGTAAGTAATCGCCTTAGAAATTCCCTCATCCTATAAGTCTTCCAATAGTAAGAGGTATAAGTGCTTAGAGCTACTGCCGTAGGTTAGGAAGTCGTCAGCATTTTCGTTGGTAGCCTGAAAATGCTTTAATGTAGTGATGTTGGCAGGTATTCCCTGCTTGTATTTTTTCTTGATCGCCTTGAGTCCTTCTCCTATATTTTCTACCAGCTGACTCGTGGTAGCAAATACAATGACGTTTTCAGGAAGCTCGTTGAGTTTCTTTTCCTTTAATTGCAAGGAACAAACTAGGATGGAACCATTTTGGGCGATGAGGTGTTCACAGGTGGTAAAAAAGATCTCACTTTCACTGGCCCGTTCAGTGAAATGTATTTGTTCTTTGGAGAATTTCTCTTCCAGTCGCTGATCCATGACAAAGAAGGGGGTGTTTTCCCATTGATTTTCTTCCCTGATATTTCGAAGTGCTTCAGACACCTCTTTGAAGGAATCGCAGTAAAGAAATTTTCCTCCGTTCTTTTTAAAGTGAATGGTAAACTTCTCGTCAATGGGCAGATTGAGGTCGGGCATGTGAACGCCCCTGGTTTCCACTGTATCCTTGGAAACCTTCTTTTTTTTACCTCCTCCAAATAAACTGGAAAATAGTCCCATTTCTAGATTTAATCAGCTGTAATGTACTAATTTCTACAACGAACCGGGAATCTTATTTATTATCCTCGGTAAGTTCTTCTGGCTCTTCCTTGTCGACGGAGATCTCCTGGCCTTTTTTGTCAAAATTCTTTTCGAATGGTCTCCTGCCAAAGATTTTTTCCAAGTCTTCTTTAAAAATGACCTCTTTTTCCAAAAGTCGTTCCGCCAATTCGGTTAGTTTATCCTTGTGTTCCTCCAGGACTTCGATTGCTCTGGAATATTGTTCCTCTATGAGTTTAGAGATTTCTTCATCAATCCTCTGAGCCGTTTCTTCACTATACGGCTTGGTGAAACCGTATTCGTTTTGCCCTGATGAGTCGTAATACGTCAGATTCCCGATCTGATCGTTAAGACCGTAGATGGTAACCATGGCTCTTGCCTGTTTGGTCACTTTTTCCAGGTCGCTCAAGGCACCTGTGGAAATTTTATTGAAGATCACCTTTTCTGCAGCCCTTCCTCCTAGTGTGGCACACATTTCATCTTTCATTTGCTCTGGCCTAACTATAAGACGTTCTTCCGGTAAATACCAAGCGGATCCAAGGCTTTGACCCCTGGGAACAATGGTTACCTTTACCAGAGGAGCTGCGTGTTCGAGCATCCAGCTCACTGTAGCATGACCTGCTTCGTGGTAAGCAATCGTCTTCTTCTCTTCTTTGGTGATGATTTTATTCTTTTTCTCCAGTCCGCCTACTATACGGTCTACGGCATCCAGGAAATCTTGCTTTGTTACCGCTTTCTTTTCCTTTCTGGCCGCGATCAGTGCTGCTTCGTTACAGACATTGGCTATATCGGCACCTGAGAAGCCGGGTGTTTGCCGTGCAAGAAAATCCAGATCCAGTGTTTCAGCCGTTTTAATAGGTCTTAAGTGAACCTCAAAGATTTCTTTTCTCTCCCTGATATCGGGTAAGTCGACATAAATCTGCCTGTCGAATCTACCTGCTCTCATCAGGGCCTTGTCGAGCACGT
>JABDQM010000352.1 GCA_013042315.1 Flavobacteriaceae bacterium
TCTTCTACTTCCTCACTAAAATCGATGTTTTTCTGAGCAGTTATTGAAAAACAACCGGCAAAAAGAAATAAGATAAGGTACGTTAGTTTAAAACGCATCAATTATAGATATTAAAGGGTTAGTTGGAGGTTGTTACAAGCTCTTCGGCCATTGCCCATTCGTAAAAACGTTCTATCCAGCTATCCGAAGGAAGGCCTTGTTTTTTCATCCCAAAGCCATGACCGCCCTTTGAATACATGTGCAGTGCTACCTTGTTGCCTGTTTTGTACCAGGATTGGTAGAGGGCAACGCTTCCACTTGCCAGACCAAGAGGATCGTCTGAGGCACAGATGACCAGCATTGGCGGCACACCCTCAACTACTTCCTGCACAGGCATGGCATCTGTCCAGGCGTAAACAGGCACCAGAAAATCGGGACGGGTTTGATCAGTTGCATTATAAGCTACCCCCATCGTCACAGCACCTCCGGCAGAAAATCCCATAAAACCGATACGGTCTTTCTTTACGCCCAGCTCTTCGGCATGATCCCGCACATATTTTACAGCGGTTAGTCCATCCGCCACTGAAAGGGGCATCACAGCTCCGATGAGTCTTTTGAACTCTTCCAGATTGTTGCTGCTGGTTTCGTTGAGGTCTTTAACACCATCTTCACCCGTAGGCACCAGCCTGTATTTGAGGACAAAGGCCGTAATCCCTTTTTCATTCAGCCACTTGGCTACCATATTCCCTTCGCTTTCAATACTGAGAGCGTACAGTCCCCCACCGGGCGCGACCACCACAGAAGTGCCCGTAGCGATTGAAGGATCGGGCCTGAATACTTCCATAGTTGGAGTGGATACATTGGTTACTACTGCGTTATTCCAGATATTTGAATAATAGGCTTTTTCACTGCCTTCCCAGCTAAGATCTGCTGGATTTTGGTGTTGTAATTCAACGATCTCCTGAGCTTGTATTCCGCTGATAAGCAGAAGAAAAAGTAATAAAAGACTGTTTCGTTTCATGGAATGTGATTGTTTTTTCAGAAGAGACTAAAATATGAAATATTCCTGTGCTTTTACCCGGTATTTGTTTCTTCCTGCAGTTCGGGATAAATGACCTCTTCATTTATTTGAGGTACGTTTCCCAAGTACTGCTTTCCCCTTAGTTTGTGAACAGTATGTGCCTGAAGCTCTTCTTCGGGATATGAATGGATCAGTTCCTGTACCGATTTTACATCAGGCTCATCATCAACTTCCACTAACCACTTTTCAGCAATTCCTTCCTCCAGAACAAGGGGCATCCTGGGCCCATCTAATTTAGGATTATTATGAATCCTTGCCATCAAAGGATTTCCTTCCGTAGTGACTATCGTAAACGTATTGACATACTCCCCCGACTCCGGATCGAGCCAAGGGTTCCAAAGTCCTGCAAAAATCAAAGGTTCTCCATCTTTTCGTTCGATAAAATAGGGATATGTTTTTCCTTTAAAATGATGATGTTCGTAAAAGCCATCGACAAAGATGAGACAGCGATGATATTTTGCTGCCGTCCGGAATGAGGGTTTTTCAAAAATCGTTTCGCCCCTCGCATTGAGGGTGTTGTTCCAAAGCTTCTTCTGTTGCGCCTTGTCTTTAACCCAATGTGGTACCAGGCCCCAGGTAGCTACTTTGGGGTAAACCGGATCATCTTCGGTGTAAATCAGCAATTTGGGATGCTGAAAACCGGAAGCGTGGTGAATCGGCAAGTCGGTGAGCGGCGCCAGTTTTTCTTCAATCTCTCTGATCGCGATCTCATCTCCGTATTGCCGGGCACGTTTTAGCTGGGCCTCCAGACTAGCTTTAATATCGTAACACATATTAATGTCTTATTGAGTTTCAGTTGACTTTACAAACCCGGGTCCTTTTACGAATCTGCCCGGGAATGCCCCGGTATGTTCCCCGTCCTTCAGAACAGGAACACCGTTCACTAAGACATGCACCATCCCTGTAGCGTACTGATGTGGTTCTTTAAAGGTGGCATTATCGGTAATCGTATTTGCATCAAAAAGGACCACGTCTGCAAAGTATCCTTCTTTTAAGGCCCCCCGATTTTCGAGTTTTAAATTAGTGGCCGGCAGGAGCGTAAGTCTTCGAATGGCCTCCTCCAGGGAAATGATCTTTTCTTCCCGTACAAAATGCCCCAATAATCGGGCAAAAGAACCATAGGCCCTGGGATGGGTACTTTGTTCCAGGAAGACCCCTTCATTAGTGTAGGAGCCTGCATCGGAACAGACGGCCATATAGGGTAGTGCCAGCTTTTTCTTTATGTTGTCTTCAGACATGGAGAAATAGACCACCTGTATCCTGCTGTCGTCTTCAAAGATCAGATCTACTACAGTTTCCCTCGCGGGTTTGCCTCTTTCTTCAGCCACTTCGGCTAATGTTTTTCCGATGAGGTTTCTCATTTCAGGATTTCTGAACCCCACTAGAAGGATCTTTTCAGGGGGAACGTGAAAATCGATCTCTTCGATCATTTTTTTTCTCATCGGAACTTGTTTCATCAGGGCAATAGTGCTATTGTGTCCGCCTTCTTTGGCCCATCCGGGTAGCAATACGTTAAGTCCGGTAGAACTGGCATTGTACATATACATGTCGGTAGTGATCTCCAAGCCCTTCGCCCTAGCCTTATCCACCATCTGTATAGCACTGTCTAGCAGTTGCCAGTTGGCTGTTCCCGATGCCTTAAAGTGGTAGATCTCGGCCGGGAGTTGTGCTTCTTCGGCAACGGTGATCAATTCCCCGACGGCTTCGAGTAAGTTGCTTTCTTCATCCCGGATATGCGAGATGTACATTCCCTTGTTCTTCGACGCCAC
>JABDQM010000353.1 GCA_013042315.1 Flavobacteriaceae bacterium
CACCCCCGCCAATCACAATAACATTCTTATCAGTTGCCTTTATTTCCTCCTTAAAACTCTTCTGTCCATCTACTCGTCGATTATTTTGAGCAAGAAAATCCATCGCCTGTACCACTCCCTTAAGTTCCGACCCTTCAATAGGCAGATTTCTGCGAACCGTAGCACCACCACAAAGAACCAAAGCATCAAAATCCACCTTTAATTCTTCTGCAGAGACGTCTACGCCTACATGAATACCGCATTTAAATTCAATTCCCTCATCTTCCAGCACCTTTAATCGTCTATCAATAATGTGTTTCTCCATTTTAAAATCAGGAATACCATAACGCAAAAGTCCTCCGGGTTTTTCATCACGTTCATAAACCGTCACCAAATGACCTGCACGATTCAATTGTTGGGCCGCAGCCAATCCCGCCGGACCAGAACCTATGACTGCGACCTTTTTTCCAGTTCTTAATTCAGGCGGCTTAGCCGTAATCCAGCCTTTGTCAAAGGCAGTTTCAACTATATTTTTTTCGATATTTTCAATGGAAACCGGATCCTCATTGATTCCCAGTACACAAGCCTCTTCACAGGGAGCCGGACATAATCGGCCCGTGAATTCGGGGAAATTATTGGTAGCGTGCAAAATTTCAGCTGCTTTTTCCCATTTACCCCGATAAACCGAATCGTTGAAATCCGGAATTAGATTTCCTAAGGGACATCCGCTGTGGCAAAAGGGAATTCCACAATCCATACAACGCGCACCCTGATCCCTGAGCTCCTTTTCTTGCATGGGTAGGGTGAATTCCTTAAAATTCTTAATCCGCTGGTCAACGGGTTTATAAGGCTCTGTCTTTCTTTCGTACTCCAAAAATCCTGTGATCTTTCCCATGTTTAGCTCCTAAGTAATTTGTAATTTCTCTTTCTCTAATCTGAGTAACGCCTGCCGGTATTCTTCAGGAAATACCTTGATGAACATAGGCAGATAGTGTTCCCAATTCTCCAAAATTCGCTGTGCAAGCGGACTGAAAGTAGCATTGTAATGATTTTCAATCAGACTTTTCAGCAACTCTATATCTTGTTTGTCATCCACAGATAATAGATTTAACGCCTCCTTATTACACCTTTTCTCAAAAGTCTTATTTTCATCGAGTATATAAGCTATTCCTCCACTCATTCCCGCACCGAAATTCCGGCCTACTTCTCCTAAAATCACTGCCGTTCCTCCCGTCATATATTCACAACCGTGGTCGCCAATCCCCTCAACTACCGCTGTGGCTCCTGAATTTCTAACACAAAAGCGCTCACCCGCCTTGCCATTGATGTAAGCCTCCCCTGAAGTTGCCCCGTATAAGGTGACGTTACCAGTGATAATATTTTCTTCGGGTTTTAATGTCGATTTCGCAGGTATTTTTATAATCAGTTTAGCCCCAGATAGTCCTTTGCCTAAGTAGTCATTGGTATTCCCATTGACAATCATGGTAAGGCCTTTTGTAGCAAACGCCCCAAAACTCTGTCCGGCAGATCCGGTAAAGTTCAACTTTAAAGTATTTTCCGGGAGACCCTCAGCACCGTAGATCTTTGAGATTTCATTGCTGATTATTGCTCCTACAGCTCGGTCCGTATTATGTATATTAAAATCTAAACTTGTTTTTTCCTTTCTGAAAAGTGCAGGATGCGCTTTTGAGATAATTCCAAACTCTATGGAATCGCTAACATGGTGTTCCTGCTTTTCGGTATTGTAAAGCTTTGTTCCATTGCGCACGTTGATTTTATGTAAGATGGGTGTCAGATCAAGGCCGTTGGCCTTGTAATGATCAATTGCCTTATTTCTGTTGAGTTTCTGTACCTGCCCCACCATATCACTAAGGGTCCTGAAACCTAGTTTTGCCATGATCTCCCGAAGTTCTTGGGCTACGAAATACATATAATTGACCACGTGTTCCGGTTTCCCTTCAAATTTCTTTCGCAATTCAGGATTTTGAGTGGCTATTCCTACAGGACATGTGTTGAGATGGCACACTCGCATCATAATACATCCTGAAGCCACCAGGGGTGCAGTGGCAAAACCGAATTCTTCTGCCCCCAGTAAACAGGCAACGGCTACGTCCCTACCCGTTTTTAACTGTCCATCGCACTCAAGCACAACCCGATTCCTGAGATCGTTCATCACAAGGGTTTGTTGTGCCTCTGCAATTCCCAGTTCCCAGGGTAGTCCTGCGTGCTTTAAAGAGGTTAAGGGTGATGCTCCGGTTCCTCCGTCAAATCCTGAAATAAGTATAACATCAGCCTTGGCTTTGGCAACACCTGCTGCAACGGTTCCCACTCCAACTTCCGAAACTAATTTGACATTGATCCTGGCTTCCCGATTCGCAGATTTTAAATCGTAGATGAGTTGTGAAAGATCCTCAATGGAATAAATATCGTGGTGTGGTGGGGGAGAAATAAGCCCGACATACGGGGTTGAATTCCTCGTTTTAGCAATAGACGGATTAACCTTCGGTCCAGGAAGTTGTCCTCCTTCTCCTGGTTTGGCACCCTGAGCCATTTTTATCTGAATCTCGCTGGCATTGGTCAGATAATTAGACGTTACTCCAAACCTCCCCGATGCCACCTGCTTTATAGCACTATTTCGCCAATCCCCGGTTTGATTTTTGTAAAATCTTTCTGGATCTTCCCCACCTTCACCTGAATTGCTCTTACCGCCAATTCGATTCATGGCAATCGCCAGATTTTCATGAGCCTCTTTGCTAATAGAACCGTAAGACATTGCGCCGGTCTTAAAACGTTTTACAATATTGGTCCAGGGCTCTACTTCATCAATAGGGATAGGATCGAAATTGGTAAACTCAAAAAGTCCTCTGAGCGTCATCAGCTCTTTGGCTTGTTCATTTACGATCTCTGAATACTCTTTGTACGTTTCAGGTTCATTATTTCTCACCGACTTTTGAAGCTTAGCAATGGTAAGAGGGTTAAACATATGTTTTTCCCCTCCCCTCCGCCAGCGGTATTCCCCGCCTATCTCCACTTCAAGATTGGCTGCAACTCGTTTGTCTGCAAATGCTTTTTTATGTCGTTTAGCGATCTCTTTTTCAATTTCGTATAAACCAATTCCCTGTATTCTTGTAGGTGTGTTTGGGAAATAGGTAGTCACTACATTGGTATTGAGACCAATACATTCAAACAATTGAGAACCCCGATATGAATTAAGGGTCGAGATCCCTATTTTGTTCATCACCTTAACGATTCCTTTTCCAATGGCCTTATTGTAATTTTTAATGGCTTCATCAAAGGTGTATTCAGTAATATCGTTCTCCTCAATTTGTTCCCCGATAATTTCATTCACCAGATATGGGTTGATCGCACTGGCGCCAAAACCGAACAGCAAAGCAAAATGGTGCACCTCTCTCGGTTCTGCCGATTCTACGATGATACTGAGATTAGATCGTTTCCCCAGTCGCTGTAAGCCGCTATTGACATATGAACAGGCCAACAGGGCAGGGATAGGGGCCTTTTGCTTGCTAACAAACCTGTCTGAAAGTATAATAATGTTAGCTTCCTGGTCTATTGCCTTTGAGGCTTGATCGAGGATGGATTCTAACGCCTCTTCCAATCCGTTGTGCCCTCTGTCAATATCATAAAGAACTGAAATGGACTCTACCTTGTAGTCGGGACTGGCATCGTAGTTTTTGATCTTATCCAGGTCTTCTTTCGAGATGACTGGATTCTGGATCTTGAGTTTTCTACAATGAAGTTCTGTAATATCAAAAATATTTCGGTCAGTTCCCAGGGTGAGACTGATGTCCGTGATGAGTTCTTCCCGAATACCATCCAGGGGTGGATTGGTTACCTGAGCAAACAACTGCTTAAAATAATTGTAGAGAAGCTGAGGGCGTTCTGATAAGACTGCAATTGGGGTGTCTGATCCCATAGAACCGATAGGCTCTTTGGCATTTTTCCCCATAGGCAAGATGATGGTATTGATATCCTCTAAAGTGTAGCCAAATATCGCTTTCCTTGTCTCCACCGTTTCTTCCCCCAAAAACAGGGGACAGTCGTTATAAGGAATGTCACGGAGGTGTACCAAGTTTTTGTCCAGCCACTTTTTATAGGGATGTCTCTTGGCGATCTCTTCCTTTATTTCTGTATCGTTTACTATCCTTCCCTCCTCCATGTTCACGAGAAACATTCTCCCTGGTTCCAATCGTCCGTGATACTCTATATTTTCCGGAGCAATATCAAGCACTCCGGTTTCTGAAGACATGATTACGTAATCATCTTTGGTCACCGAGTATCTCGAAGGTCTCAATCCATTTCTGTCTAAAACCGCTCCAATAAAGTTGCCATCAGTAAATGGAATTGAAGCAGGGCCATCCCAGGGTTCCATTACGCAGGAGTTATACTCATAGAATGCCTTTTTTGCCTCAGACATCTCGATATTTTTCTCCCAGGCTTCGGGGACCAGCATCATCATTACTTCCGGTAGGGACCTGCCTGTCATTAACAGCAGTTCAACCACCATGTCCATGGTTGCAGAATCCGACTTTCCGGGAAGTATGACGGGTAGTATTTTTTTAATTTCTGGTCCAAAAAATGGACTTTCCAATAATGCTTCTCTGGAAGCCATCCTAGTTACGTTTCCTCTCAGGGTATTGATTTCCCCATTGTGACACATATATCTGAACGGTTGTGCGAGATCCCAGGTAGGAAAAGTATTGGTGGAAAAACGCTGATGAACCAATGCGAGTCTGGTAACCACTCTGGGATCCATCAGGTCTTTGTAATACAACTTGATATCCTGGGGCATCAGAAGCCCTTTAAAGATGATAATCTTGGTAGACAGGCTGGGGATATAAAAAAACTTACTTTCAGAAAGTTTAGAATTGATCAATGTGTGTTCCGTAACCTTGCGAGCGATGAACAGTTTTCGATTGAATGTGGTGATATCCTCATTAGCAGAACTCTTCCCAACAAAGATTTGCTTTACATAAGGTTCGGTCTCAGAAGCCATCCTTCCGGGTACGCCCCTGTTCACCGGAACGTCTCGCCAACCCAGTAATTGCATCCCCTGTCTTTCAATCTCTGATTCCAATACAGAAATGCAGAATGCACGCTGATTCTCTTTTTTAGGAAGGAACACATTCCCTGTAGCATATTCCCCCGGTCCTGGCAATTCAAAATTACAGACCTCTTCAAAAAAATGATGGGGAATATCGATAAGTATTCCTGCTCCATCCCCGGTTTTTCCATCCGCACTTACAGCTCCCCTGTGTTCCAGTTTATCCAGAATCTCCAAGGCTTTATGGATAATATCGTTTGATTTTTTTCCTTTCAGGCTGCAGATAAAACCGGCGCCACAATTATCGTGTTCAAACTCCGGTAAATACAATCCTTGCTTCTTCAACATCTCTTTAGTGTATTTGGCTAAAAGTACCAAAAACACTAAGAATCATACAGAGTTAGCCTTCAATTCAGGGAAGAAATACAACGTATATAATTTTTTATTGAAAAAAATGCAAAAAACAATATTAAAGCTCGATTTTATGACTTTTTCACAATCGGGCAATAGAAAAAAAGACCCTTTGGAGGGTCTTTTTAGGAGATATGTTTTTCTATTTTAATTAAAAAAGGAGATGGATTAATCTCTGAGAATACTACGGGAAATCACAATCTTCTGAATTTCGGATGTCCCCTCGTAGATCTGGGTAATTTTCGCATCCCTCATAAGTCGTTCTACATGATAATCTTTTACAAAACCGTTTCCGCCGTGTATCTGCACTGCTTCAACAGTTGTCTCCATGGCCACCTGTGAAGCATAGAGTTTCGCCATGGCTCCGGAGAGATCGTAATTCTCTTTGTTATCCTTGTCGCAAGCCGCTTTGTAAACGAGGAATCGCGCTGCCTCAATTTGAGTATGCATGTCAGCTAATTTAAAAGCGATAGCCTGGTGATTCATGATCTCGGTACCAAAAGCTTTTCTTTCCTTGGAGTACTTTTTAGCGAGTTCATAAGCTCCGGCAGCTATACCCAGTGCTTGTGCGGCAATTCCAATACGGCCTCCGGCCAAGGTTTTCATGGCAAACTTAAACCCAAATCCGTCCTCTCCAATCCGATTCTCTTTAGGGACTTTTACGTCGTTAAAGTTTAAGGAGTGAGTATCACTTCCGCGAATCCCCAATTTATTTTCTTTGGGACCTATTTCAAATCCATCCATACCCTTCTCAACAATCAGGGCGTTGATGCCTTTATGAGCTTTCTCTCTATCGGTCTGTGCTATAACTAGGTAAATATCTGCCGAACTCCCATTAGTGATCCAGTTCTTGGTACCATTAAGAATGTAATGGTCACCTTTATCAATGGCCGTGGTTTTTTGAGATGTGGCATCGCTGCCCGCCTCGGGCTCGGAGAGGCAAAATGCCCCGATTATCTCGCCTGTGGCTAGTTTATTGAGGTATTTTTTCTTCTGTTCTTCTGTTCCAAAAGTTTCCAGCCCCCAGCAGACAAGTGAATTATTTACAGAAACAATAACTGATGCGGACGCATCAATCTTTGAGAGTTCTTCCATGACCAGCACGTAGGAAAGCGTATCCAGTCCACTTCCTCCGTATTCGGGGTCTACCATCATCCCCATAAAACCCAATTCCCCCATCATTTTCACCTGCGTAGCGGGAAATTTTTGTTCTTCGTCTCTTTCGATGACTCCGGGAAGTAATTCTTGCTCGGCAAAATCGCGCGCAGCCTGTTGTATCATCAACTGTTCTTCGGAAAGCTTAAAATCCATACTGCTTATTATATTGTTAAAAAAGGCTTACAAATATACGGCTAGATTAGATATTATTCAATGATTATATAGTCAATTTGAGAATCTCTCAACGAAAAACATTGGAGCTGTAGAAGGATTTGATATAAATATTTTATACCCGGGCAATATTTTTATATTTGTTGGATACAGAGAATAAAGGATAAACTACCACAGCGTATTATGAGACAACATTAGCTTAGACCGGATTAAGGATGCTTGCAAATGGCCCCTTTAGTAGAAGTAACTCGACTCATAATTTAATCCTTAGTTTTTAATGAAAGATCTTTTAAAGAAGTACGAAAATAGAGCTCCAGAAATAGTTTTTAATTGGAAAGACCCGGAAACAGAAGCCGAAGGTTGGACTGTTATCAATTCCCTGCGCGGTGGAGCGGCAGGTGGTGGTACGCGTATGCGTGAAGGCCTCGATATGAATGAGGTGCTCTCCCTGGCCAAAACCATGGAAGTTAAGTTTACCGTTTCCGGGCCGCCCATAGGTGGGGCAAAATCGGGCATCAATTTTAATCCGAATGATCCGAGAAAAAGAGGTGTGCTTGAGCGCTGGTACCGTGCGGTTTCTCCCTTGCTGAAAAGCTACTACGGTACCGGAGGTGATCTCAATGTAGATGAAATCCATGAAGTGATTCCTATTACCGAAGACGCCGGGGTTTGGCATCCTCAGGAAGGTGTTTTTAACGGACATTTCAGGCCCACCGAAGCCGATAAGATCAATAGAATAGGCCAACTTCGCCTTGGGGTAATCAAAGTTTTAGAGAGCGCGGTGTATTCTCCTGATACCACTAAAAAATATACGGTAGCCGACATGATCACCGGCTTTGGTGTTGCAGAAGCAATTCGGCATTACTACGATATCTATGGTGGTTCTGTTATCGGTAAAAAAGCAGTAGTACAGGGATTTGGCAATGTTGGCGCTGCAGCGGCTTTCTACCTGGCCCAGATGGGCGCAAGGGTTGTAGGGATCATTGATCGTGAAGGAGGAGTGATTAAGGAAGAGGGTTTTTCTTTTGAGGATATTAAAGAGTTCTTCCTGCACAAAAAAGGAAATACATTAATCGCAGATGCCGACAGAATGATTCCATTCGAAGAAATGAATGAACGAATCTGGAGCCTGCCCACTGAAATATTTGCGCCATGTGCAGCTTCTCGTCTGATTACGAGAGAGCAGATCACTCAGATGATCGACACAGGTCTTGAGGTTATTTCATGCGGAGCCAACGTTCCTTTTGCCGACAAAGAGATTTTCTTTGGACCCATTATGGAACACACAGATGAAAAAGTGAGCCTTATTCCTGATTTTATTTCAAATTGTGGAATGGCCAGGGTTTTTGCTTATTTTATGGAAGGCAGGGTAGCTATGGATGATGAATTGATATTTAATGATACCTCGGATGTCATAAGAAAAGCAATTTTGAATATCTTTAAACAAAATCATACAAGGACCAACATAAGCAAAACAGCTTTTGAAATAGCACTAAAACAACTACTATAAACACCAACTAGTATGGAAACTATTATCATTATCATCTTCATTGCAGGTTATTTGGCAATTACCTTAGAGCATAATTTAAAAATAGATAAACTCATCCCTGCTCTGGCGATGATGGCAATTTTATGGGCCCTGATAGCCCTGACACATATGCCCGTTTTTGAGGTGAATACAGAACTCAAAGAATTGGAGCCATCGCATATAGATGAAATGCTGCTGCATCATTTAGGGAAGACGGCAGAGATACTGGTATTCCTCTTGGGGGCGATGACTATTGTGGAAATCATCGATTACTTTGATGGTTTTGCGACCATCAAAGGGTATATCCGGACCAAGAAGAAATCAAAGTTGTTATGGCTTTTTTCCATACTGGCCTTCGTATTATCCGCAATAATTGATAACCTTACGGCGACTATCGTTTTGGTCACTATTTTACAAAAGGTGATCAAAGACAGGGAGCTCCGACTGTGGTTTGCAGGTATGATAATTATCGCAGCGAATGCCGGAGGAGCCTGGTCTCCAATCGGGGATGTAACTACAACCATGTTGTGGATTGCCAATAAAGTAAGTGCATGGCAGCTTATTGAACATGTATTTATTCCATCGGTGGTTTGTATGGTCGTCCCAGTGCTTTTTGCACTCCGTTACAAGGTCTTTCAAGGAGAAATAGAAGGTGATCTGGAGGAAAAGGAAATTCCCAAATCGCCCTATGGTGCAACAATGTTATACCTCGGACTGGGATCTATTGTTTTTGTTCCTTTTTTCAAGACCATTACTCATCTTCCTCCTTATGTAGGGATGATGTTATCTTTGGCAATAGTTGCTACTTTCGCTGAGATTTACAGTAACGCAAAATTTAGTATTTCTTCCGTTGATGCAGTTTCTGATGAAGCCTCACATCACAGTCCGGTGCATTCATCACTTTCTAAAATAGAACTACCCAGTATCCTATTTTTCCTGGGTATCTTACTCGCTGTAGCAGCTCTGGAATCCCTCGGGATGCTATTTGAATTTGCTGAAGTACTCGATAAAACGATGCCAATGATGGGCTCAGAATCTATGGGTCAGTCGGTTTCTGATCTGGTTATAATGATTCTTGGCGTGGGTTCTGCGATTATTGATAACGTTCCCTTGGTGGCAGCTAGTATGGGTATGTTTTCAATACCCATGGATGATTCCGTATGGCATTTTATAGCCTATTCAGCAGGTACAGGTGGGAGTATGCTTATTATAGGTTCAGCGGCAGGAGTAGTAGCCATGGGAATGGAGAAAATAGATTTCTTCTGGTACGTCCGAAAAATAGCCTGGTTAGCTCTCGTAGGCTTTGTAGGGGGTGCTATCACTTTTATTCTGATCAGAAATTTAGTGTTGAACGCATAATTAAATCTTCATAACTCCGTTATAGGGGCAAATTACTTAAGAGAATACATATGATTATATTTCAAGATCTGGCAAATGAAGTCCAGGCAGGGGAAGTAATATCTGAAGAAAAGACACTTTCCGTAATCGATTTGATCTTAAACGGGGGTACAGGGAGTATTGTCATTATCTCTGTGCTGTTCGCCATGCTGGCGGTTGCCTTGTACATTTATTTCGAGAGGCTTTTAGCGATAAAGGCGGCATCTACTATCGATAAGAACTTTATGAATCAGATCAGAGATCATGTGATGAACGGCAAGCTCGAAGCCGCTAAGATACTCTGTGCCCAAACCGATTCACCCGTAGCCCGTTTAACGGAAAAAGGCGTATCACGAATTGGGAAACCACTTGACGACATCAATGCAGCCATTGAAAACGCCGGAACCCTGGAAGTGTATAAACTCGAAAAGAACGTCAATGTCCTGGCAACAGTGGCCGGTGCGGCCCCAATGATTGGATTCCTCGGAACCGTAATTGGAATGATCCTGGCGTTTCATCAAATGGCCAGTAGTGGTGGTCAGGCCGAAATGGGTGCGCTTGCGTCTGGTATTTATACGGCAATGACAACAACAGTAGCTGGTTTGGTGGTAGGTATCATAGCCTATATGGGCTATAATCACTTGGTGAACCGAACGGATAAAGTGATCCATAAAATGGAAGCGAATGCCGTAGATTTCCTCGATTTGCTTAACGAACCCGTTTAAAGTCCACTTATGAAATTGAAAGGTAGAAATAAGATCAGTCCGGAATTCAGTATGTCCTCCATGACAGACATTGTATTCCTGCTGCTTATCTTCTTTATGCTGACTGCCAATTCCCCCAACGCCCTGGATTTACTTTTACCCAAGGCCAAAGGGAAATCAACCAATACACAAAACGTTTCAGTTTCTATAAATAAGAATCTGGAATATTTTGTAGACAATCAGCAGATTAACGGAGCCTATATTGAAATTGAACTAAAAAAAGCACTGGAGGGAAAAGAGAACCCCACCATTATTCTGAGGGCAGAGGAAAGTGTCGCCATTAAGGAGGCCGTAAATGTCATGGACA
>JABDQM010000354.1 GCA_013042315.1 Flavobacteriaceae bacterium
GAGGCTCCCACCGAACGTCCTATCCAGTTGGTTTGCGCATCTTTAAGTGGCTGAGGCCAATCTATGTTGTCCAATCCGTCGAGCAGTCTTTGAGCATATGCCGTAATCCTCATGCTCCACTGGGTCATTTTTTTTCGCACAACGGCATGCCCGCCCCGTTCTGAAACACCGTTGACAATCTCATCATTGGCCAGGACGGTCCCCAAAGCAGGACACCAGTTCACCTCAGTGTCTGCGAGGTAGGTAAGGCGGTACTTCAAAAGAAATTTTTGTTGCTCGTCCCGGTCCATCTTATTCCAATGGGCTGCCTCAATGATGGGGGTATCGTCGTCGCATACAGCATTGATCTTTTCATTCCCCTCTTCGCGCAATCGCTGCTCGAGAAGACTTATATTTTCGGCTTTATCTGAATCCCTGTCGTACCAAGAATTAAACAATTGGATAAATATCCATTGCGTCCACTTATAGTAAGAGGGATCAGACGTTCGAACTTCCCTGCTCCAGTCGAACGAAAAACCGAGCTTATCCAGTTGCTCCCTGTATCTCTTGATATTGGTCTCTGTGGTAATCGCGGGATGTTGCCCAGTTTGAATGGCGTATTGCTCTGCGGGTAAACCAAATGAATCATATCCCATAGGATGTAGCACATTATAGCCCTGATGCCTTTTATAGCGAGCGTAGATATCACTGGCGATGTAACCTAAAGGATGTCCAACATGCAGTCCTGCTCCCGAGGGATAGGGAAACATATCGAGAACATAGAATTTCTTCTTGTCCGATTTGTTCTCCGCCCTAAATGTTTGATTCTTGGCCCAGTATTCTTGCCATTTGTCTTCAATCCTTCGGAAATCGTAGCTCATGCTTTGAGGTATCACTTTGGTATTGCGGCAAAAATAGGAGTATTCCACGAAAGGGAAAAGCTTACCCGACAACAATAATGTCATTCGGAAAGACGTTCGGTTTCTGTAAACCGAACTGAGGTCCAAATAGTATAGATTTAAATCAGTAAATGAAAAGAATATCGGTAGTCCTTTTTATCGCTCTTTGCAGTGTTTCGCTGAGCGGAACAGCCCAACTTGGATTTTGCCAGGGTAATTCGGGCAGCCCGATATTCACAGAGGATTTTGGAACCGGCATAACCAACGGACCTGCCCTGCCCGCTGGCACAACCACCTATACCTATGTAGATGGCCCGCCGGATGACGGCAGCTATACCTTAGCCAGTAATACTTCGGGATATTTTGATTGGTTTAATATCCAAGACCATACGCCAGACGATACCAATGGCAAGGCCTTTATTGTTAATGCCAGTTTTACTGCAGGAGAATTCTATCGCAGATCCATAAACGGACTTTGTGAGAATACTTCGTATGAATTTTCTTCATGGCTTCTCAATTTACATCCGAGATCGGGGGTGGGTTGCCCTAATAACGGTATTCCCATCAATGTTAAATTTCAAATTTGGGACAGTACCGATACCAATCTACTTGCCACAGGAGACACGGGAGATATCGAAGATAAAACAACTGCAGAATGGGAACAGTACGCATTGTTATTTACGACCCTGCCGGGGCAGTCTTCCGTTATTCTTAAGATGATCAATAATGGCGGTGGAGGTTGCGGGAACGATTTGGCCATAGACGATATTGCCTTCAGATCGTGTGGAGATCTGGTCACCCTCAGCGATAGTCAAAACAGAAATTCCATATATCAATGTGATGTGGATGGACCATTAATGAGTTTAACTCTCAGTGCAACCCCCGACTTCAGTATTTTCAACAATCACTTTTATCAATGGCAGGAGAGTTCTGATAATTCGATTTGGACAGATATCCCCGGGGAAATAACAGATTCTTATACTACTCCGGTTCTGACAGACAGCAGATATTACCGGGTGATTGTTTCTGAAGACCTCATTAATATCAACAACAACCTCTGCAATGTAATATCCCAGTCTTTTGATATTATTTTTGTACCTACCCCCTTGCCACCCTCTAGTATCGGCGATATCAGTATCTGCGCAAACATTGAGAATGGCCTGCTCACTGTTCGGGTCCCACCCGGGGTAGATGTGAACTGGTATGATGCCCCAAGCGGAGGCACCTTGCTGGAAGCAGACACGATTACATACACCACCGATGTTGCAGGAACATATTACGCAGAGGCTGTTTCCACCCAGGCCTATTGCCCCTCAACAAGCAGAACACCGGTAACACTCGAAATTTATCCCCTTCCGGTTGTAAATGATGAAATGGTCTCCTTTTGTGAAAATGAAGATGTGGTCCTGCAAGCAGGGGTCACAGGGGTAAGCTACGAATGGAGTACGGGAGAAACCACTCCGGAAATTACAGTCACCCAAGCAGGCGTTTATACGGTTGAAGTTACAGATCCAAGAGGGTGTTCCAATGTAAAAACGGTTGAAGTAACTCAAATAAATTTGCCGATTATAGAAAACATTCGAACCGAAAACGACGATATAGTCATCTTTACTTCATCTACGGATGATGTTGAATACTCTCTTGATGGTCTCAACTTTCAGACTCAATCTGTTTTTGAAAATGTCCCCGGAGGTGTGTATACAATAGCCGTAAGAGGTGATTCGAGTTGCAGCGATGTCACAAGGGATTTTTTCCACCTGGTAGTACCCAAGTTCTTCACGCCTAATGGAGATGGAATCAATGACATCTTTGAAGTGGAAGGAATAGGATCTCTCTCAAATTACGAAATCAATCTGTTTGATCGTTACGGTAAATTGATCAAAAATTCCTCCGGTGAACCGCTGAGGTGGGATGGAAGTTACAATGCCCAATTACTGCCCTCCGGAGACTACTGGTATACCGTTCGTATTGAAAATCAAATATATCAGGGTCATGTTGCTTTGGTGAGGTAAATAACTGTGTAGGATGATAATATTCTTCTAAGGTCGGCTTAAGGTTTTCCGTACTTTAGTATTTTTACGTCATTATTGTGATCTATGAGTACATCGTTTGAACGATATCAAAAGAGAAAATTGATTTCCTCTTACTTTTCGGTGGTCCTGAGTATAAGCCTGGTCTTATTTCTCCTGGGCGTTTTGGGGCTTTTGGTCCTCAACACCAAAAAATTGGCAGATCACTTTAAAGAGCAAATTACCTTATCTGTTTTTTTAAAGGATAATGCCAAGCAGGTTGAAATTGATCAGCTCCAGAAAAGTCTGGCCCTTGCGCCCTACACTAAAAAGGCCACATACGTGTCTAAGGAAGAGGCGGCGGAGCAGCACAGTGAGGAAATAGGTGAGAATTTTATCGATTTTCTAGGGTACAATCCCCTGAAAAATTCCATAGATGTTCAGCTAAATGCAGAATTTGTTACAACCGAACAGATCGCGCAAATTGCGGAGGAAATTTCAAGTAAGGGCTATGTGGAAGAGGTGAATTATGACAAACCACTCATTGCCTTGCTAACAGACAATGTAAAAAAAATCTCCTTCTGGATTCTTATTGTATGCGGAGTATTCACCTTTATTGCCGTATTGCTGATCAATAGCTCCATCAGATTATCCATCTACTCAAAACGTTTTATCATCAAGACCATGCAGATGGTAGGAGCTACGAAGACCTTTATCAGAAGGCCTTTTATATGGACGAATGTTAAATTGGGGATGCTTGGAGCTGTCCTTGCCCTGCTTTTTCTCGGCGGCCTGCTCTACTACATGGACCTCAATTTCCCTGAACTGGAACTGCTCACAGATATCTGGTTCCTGGGCGCTCTTTTCCTTGGTGTATTTGTCCTGGGCTTGCTGATCTCATTGCTGAGTACTTTTTTCGCCACACAACGTTTCCTGAACCTGAGAACAGACGATTTATATTATTAACTTTGCCGTCATGGGAAAAAAACAAAAGAATACAAAGGAAACTCCTCGTCAGGAATTTATCTTTCAGCGAAAGAACTACCTTTTTATGTTTCTCGGAATTGGTTTTATTGCCTTAGGCTTTATTCTGATGAGCGGGGGCGGCAGTGACGATCCTGCAGTATTTAACCCGGACATCTACAATTTCAGAAGGATCAAACTCGCTCCCACCCTGGTCCTGATCGGCCTCGGGCTTCAAGTTTACGCCATCCTTTTAAATCCCCATAAGAACAAGTAATTGGATATCATAGACGCCATTATCCTAGGCATCGTACAAGGGCTGACAGAGTTTCTGCCGGTTTCATCCAGTGGTCATTTAGAACTCGGAAAAGCCATTCTTGGAGACAACTCTATCCCACAGGATAGTTTGTTATTTACTGTAGTCCTTCACTTTGCGACCGCTCTGAGTACACTGGTGGTTTTCAGAGCTGATGTTTGGAATATTCTCAAAGGTCTGTTTCGTTTTAGGTGGAACGAGGAAACGATATTTTCAATGAAGATTATCCTTTCTATGCTCCCCGCTGCGCTGATTGGTTTTTTATTTGAAGAGCAGCTTGAGCGTCTTTTTGGAGAAAATGTCATCTTGGTCGGTTTTATGCTGATCGTAACGGCCTTGCTACTCTATCTCGCAGACCGGGCTAAAGAAACTCAAAAACAAGTCAGTTTCCTCAACGCATTTGTGGTGGGCATATCACAAGCAATTGCTATACTTCCCGGTATTTCTAGGAGCGGAGCAACAATATCAACCTCCGTTCTCCTGGGCATTGACAAAAACAAGGCTACGCGTTTTTCATTTTTGATGGTGGTCCCGCTTATTTTAGGTAAGATGGCAAAAGATATTCTCAGCGGGGAGATCGACTTTCAAAGTACTCAGATGGTTTCCCTTACTGCCGGGTTTCTCGCTGCCTTTTTCGCGGGTTTGTTGGCCTGCATCTGGATGATCAAATTGGTGCGGCAAAGCAAATTACAGTATTTTGCCATCTATTGTTTCCTTGTGGGAATTATCGCCATAGTGGTAGGTTATTGGAACTAGGATCCTCAAAAAAACTGTAAAATGGACTTGATTTCCAAAGATGAGTTTCTGGAAGGGCAGGTATTGCTTATTGACAAGCCCCTGGAATGGAGTTCCTTTCAGGCTGTCAATTCCATAAAATGGACTATCCGAAAAAAATTTAATCTGAAAAAGATAAAAGTCGGACACGCAGGAACTCTAGATCCCCTGGCCACCGGCTTACTGGTGATCTGTACAGGAAGATTCACCAAAAAGATTCCTGAAATCCAAGGGCAGGTGAAAGAGTACACGGGCATAATCACTTTGGGTGCAACAACACCCTCCTACGATCTGGAAACTGAAATAGATCAAGAGTACAATACCAGTCATATCACCGAAGAAAAAATAAAGGAGACGACTTCCCAATTCACAGGGAAGATTGATCAAAAACCGCCTGTTTTCTCAGCCTTGAAAAAAGACGGTAAGCGTTTGTACGAGTACGCAAGGGAAGGACAGGAGGTATTGATTAAGACACGGGAAGTAGAAATAAATGAATTTGATATTACCTCAATTGATATGCCCAGGGTACATTTCAGGGTAGTCTGTAGTAAGGGTACTTATATCAGGTCTCTCGCACACGATTTTGGGCAGGCATTGGGGTCAGGAGGTCATCTTTCTGAACTGAGAAGAACCAAAATAGGCCTGTACAACGTAAATAATGCAGTAACACCCCCCGAATTCAGGGCAATGTACTTGCCGGAATAAGTCCTTCATTTAGTATTTTTAAGGGGGCAGAGCCAAAATTAATGGATAAAATAGCTACATACTTTCAATGGTTATCGAATCTGAATAGAAATCAGCTTTCGTTGATCATTACCTTTTTATCCCTTTCCATTATGGTACTGCTGCTCTTTAATCTGCACCTTGACGCAGAGCAAGAGGATGAATATGTCATAGAAATGAGTCTGGCCGACGAAGATTTACAGGAAATACTCGAGCAGGAAGAAAAAAGAGCTGAAGAGCTGGCAAATGCCAATATTTTAAAGAGTAACCAGGCGGTAAATGAAAAGGCCAAACCGAGTTTCGGAAATCCTGAACCCTTGAAAACTCTCGAAGAGCTCATGGAGGAGCATCAGTTGAATTCTGATGAAAACTCCCTTGAAGAGCTACTAAATGAGAACGAATCTTTTGCTGCTTCCTTAAAAGAAATGGCTAAAATCAGGGAAGAACGCAAACAAGAATTAGGAGAAAAGGATGCCGAAAAGAAAGAGTACACCGATTATATGAAAAATAGGACCACACGTATTACCTATTCCCTCGTAGATCGAAACCATTACGAACTCCCCCCACCTATTTATACCTGCCTCGAAGGCGGTAAGGTAGTCATCAATATAAACGTGGATCGCAACGGATATGTCACAGACGCCACTTTTAATTCCAAAAGTTCAAATACATCCAATGGCTGCCTTGTTGAGAACGCTATTCAATACGCCCTAAAAGCCCGATTTAATCCAGGGTCTAAAGCTTCACAATTGGGAACGATCACCTACTTATTTCAAAGTAAGTAATTGCGTGAGGTCTTTAAGGGTATCCATCCCCTTGTCTGCATTAAACCATTGTTGTAAATCTTCTTTAAAAGCTGCAGTAAGCGATCCGTGTTTTGTCTTATACTCCGCGGCCATAAGGCCTGCTTTAGAAGGCAATGGTCCCCAGCTACCTAATACCTCTAAATTTTCTGCGTCTAAAACTGCCAATTTCGGAATCGATCGTTTACCATCAGTTAAGAACATGTCCATAATCTGCGGGTACTCGCTCCGCAAAATAATTCTCAACTCAATATTGTTATTGATATTAGAAATCCTGTTCATAACGGGCAAAGTCGGGGCGGCATCCCCACACCAACTCTCGGTAATCACAAGCCATATAACCTGCCCGCTGTAGTCCTCAATCTTATTTTTATAAGTTTCCGAAACCTTAAGGGTCTTGTCCCAACGCTTCATCCTCCTGTGGTTGAGCTCGGTGTAATTTTTGTATGCCTCTGTTTGCTCGGGCCCGGTAGTTCCGTACTCCTTGGCTAAATCAGATACTAACTCCCGAAATTCATCGTAAGTCATGGCTTCACGTATTACTTCCTTTAGCTCTTTCTGTGTAAAATTGACTGATGACGATTGTTTCATATGGATAATTACGAATGAATTTTTAAAATTAAAACCACCACCTGCTTTGTAGTTTTTTTAATCATTTCCTTACACCCTCCGATCAAATGGATTTTATTTAAAGACTTTCCGGATTGATAGCCAAACTTTGAAATAACTTGGCTTTGGCCTTAAAGAATTTATTTTGCAACTCATTTTGTTTGAGTCGTGCATCGATCAGTTTACTCTCCCTGCTATTGATCAGAAAAAGAGAACTTTCACCAAAACTGAATTTGCGTTCTTCTCCTTGTAGAAGGGTTCCGTAATTCCTCACGATGTCATAAACCAACTGATTTTGCTCCTCAAAAGAATCCAATTCGTTGTAAATAGCAAGTACTTTATTCACAATGGAAACTGTAGCATTGGCGTATTCAAATTCGGCATCCCTCAATTTAAATTTAGCCAGTTTGAGTTCCCCTCTTTCTTTTCTCAGAAATAGAGGCAAGCTTATATTCACCCCTCCCTTATAATTTTCTTCTTGTAAGGAATTGATCAGTTCCGGGGTCTCGGTCAGAAAATTGTACTCCAGATCTATTTGAGGCAGCAATTGATTGGTTTTAAGCCTTTTATCAATAGTCAACTGATCAATTTTACGCCCGAGTGAAACAATCTTAGGATGGTTCTCTACAGTAAAGCTATCCAGGGGCAGGCCCATAATTTCCAGAGCGATATCAATCTCACTTTCAAGGGAGGTATCAGGAATAACCCCTTCTCTGAGTTCTATGGGCACATCGCCGTTCATCCAGAGGAAATTAGATAAAGCCAGGGCTTTGTTTCTAAGGCTTACCTCAGCCTGGGTAAGTCCGAGTGCACGGTTTTGAAAAGCAATTTTTGCCTCCACGGTGTCAATTGAAGCGATATCTCCCGCTATGGCTCTTTCCTTGATCCCCTCGAATCGTATCTGTGCGTTTTGGAGGAACTGCCGGAAGATTTCCCGATCGTTATAGGCTTGTAACCAATCGAAATAGGCAACAGATGCTTCAAACAATATAGTATTGATCAACAGATCCCGATCAGCAAGGGTTTGTTCCCTGAAAAACTTTGCTTTACGCAGCGTAGCCATTCGGTCATTGGCGAGAAAACCCCTTCCCAGGGAGAACGATACACCCGCGCTGTATAAACCGTCATCGGGTAGTGTTTCGTCGGGGTTCAAAAATTCCCCTTCAGTTTGTTCAAAATTTCCTTTGAGTTCAATACCATACCAGGTAGGGATCTTAAAGGTGGCATTGAGGCGGTCGTAATATTCGGTGCCTTTAAACTGTTTCCTGTCGTAATCCACCTCTATTTTTGGGTCGAAGCCTCCCCTAGCCTTCATCAAATTGGCTTCTCCGATGGCAATGACCAGTTCTGCCTGTTTAGCAATTGGATGGTACTTCTTTACATACCCCAAATATTCTCTGAAATTTAGGGTAAGCGAATCTGCCTCCTGACCTAAAAGCCCAAAAGAAAATAGTAAACTCAGTATAGTCAGAGATATTCTCATTCTTACTTTGTCTTATTTTGGGCCATTTCTTCTTCCGGCTGATAATAATTCGGAGGGAAGCCGTTCAATTGCCTCCATAGTTCATACCATATAGCTACATCTTCCAGAAGAGCAAGCGTATTTGCCCCCGACCCCACACGGATATCCTTGGGCCATGGCTGATCTTCAGGATCCGGTGCCAAAAGGACCCGGTATTTTCCATTGCTGCTTATAAATGTTTCGATAGCTACTACTTCTCCCCCATAGGTTCCATAGGATACGTTGGGCCAGCCACTGAAAATTATGGCAGGCCATCCGTCGAACTGTATTCTTACCTTCTCTCCTTTGTGTAAGAGGGGAAGATCTAGAGGTTCTACAAAGGTTTCCACGGCCATCGCGTACTCGGAGGGCATAATTCCCACAAGTTTATCCCCCTCCTTAAAAGTTTCCCCAATCCCGGCTTGTAATGCCTTATTGATAAAGCCACTCTGTGGGGCTCTGATATAATACATCTGGCTCCGTACCTCATAATTGGTGTATTCGTTTTCGAGCTTAGTCACCTGCGCTTCAGAGTCGAACTGGTTGGACTGTGCCGTAAACATATCGCTTTGTGCCTTTGATATCTTGTCTGTGTACTCGGCCTGAATTCTGTTGATTTCTACAGTGGCATTTATGATCTCATTCCTGGAAGCCAACAAGGTGTTTTCCTGGGAAATAAGCTTAGCCTGTGTCTCCTGAAGTTTAAGGCGTTTTTCCTCCACATCGGTAATCGCCTTAAGACCCTCACTCTCGAGTTGCACTACACGGTCATACTGCCGCTGCGCAATCGCAATATTCGTTTTAGCCGCTTCCAGATCTATACTGTCGCTCTTTACTTTTAAGTTGGCTTGCAACAACTTATTCCTCGCTTGCTCAAGCTTGAGTTGCCGTTCCCTGTTCAGGGCTCCGACCTGAGAATTCAGTGCCTTTACTTTTTCCTGATAAGAGGTAACTGCCATAGATTTTGCCCTGATCTGATCTCCCGTTCTGGAGATCAGGTTGGGATCGAAATACTCGTTCTTTACTTCAGATATAAAGAGAATAGTATCTCCTTTACTAACGTAATCTCCTTCCTGAACATACCATTTTTCAATTCGTCCCGGGATGGGAGATTGAATGGTCTGTGGCCTGTGTTCCGGATTTAGTGTTGTAAGGTATCCTGTCCCTGAAATGGTCTGCGTCCAGGGAAGAAAAAGTACTATCAGGCCTATTATACTAAAGGCCATTAAAAAGCGATTGAAGTGCTTGTAATGCTTGACATGAAACACCTTCTGAGACGATTTGAAAGGCATCAAATCGACTTGCCTATTTAGCTTGTTTGGAGATATATTCAACATAGCCTCTAACTTTCGTTAATTATTTTACCATTTTGCATGGTGATGATCCTGGTACATTTTTTCATCCATCGGGGATTCTGACTAACCACTAACAAGGCCCAGGGATTAGACCTGTCTGTAAGAAAATTAATGATTCTGTCTGCCTCCTCCGGGTTAAAGTGGTCTAAGGGATCCTTCAAGATGAGTAATCTGGGTCTGCGCACTATACTCCTTGCGAGGACAATCTTCTTGGTTACTACATAGGGAATCTGTTGTCCTTCAGGATAGAGCATTGTCTTTAGACCTAGGGGCTGTTCCTTTACAAATTCGGTTAACCCGGCCTTTTCTAATGCCCAGTAAACATCCTCTTCTTTTAAAGAGGTATCCCCAAAAGTGATATTTTCGAAAATACTCCCTTCGAAAGGACTTTCTTCAGAAAGAGACTGCCCTATATGAGAGCGGTAATAGTTCAGAGAGATGGCTTTAAGCGAAACATTGTTTACATAAATCGCCCCTGCATCCGGTTCCACTATGCCCGCAATTAGCCTGAGAAGGGTTGATTTGCCAGAACTACTGTCCCCCTTTATCAAGATTGTACAACCCGGTGTGATTGTAAGGGAAAGATTATCAATAATCGTTTTGTTGGTTCCCGGAACATGGTATTTGAGATCTTTTAATTCTACGTCGAAGGGATCTTTCTCTCCGAAAGGATGTTCTCCATCAACCGGTTCCAGGTCTTTATCTACCACCTGGCCCAGTTTTTCAAGAGAAGTAAGAAGGTCGTAGAAAGTTTCCAATCCAAGAATCAGTTTTTCAACGCTATTAATAACCAACAGAATAATGATTTCCGCTGCCACAAACTGCCCGATATTCATCTCCTGATTCAAAACCAGAATTCCACCTATTAATAAGAGTCCAACCGTAACCAGCACCTTAAAACCGATCATCTGTATAAATTGGATAACCAGGATTCGGAAATGACTCTCGCGAGCTTCCAGATATTTCTCTACCAGGATATCGTTTTTTTGCATGGCCAGACTGGTTTTACCAGAGAGCTTAAAGCTGATGATCGACCGTGCAACTTCCTGCAACCAGTGAGCCACCTTGTATTTGTTCTCAGATTCTTCCAGACTGGTCTCTAAGCCCTTCTGGGCAGTGAATTTGAAGACAAAATAGATCAGCAGCAGTAAAAGAAAGCCGTAGATGATAAAGAACGGATGATAGAACGAGAGCAGCATTAAACCAAAAATAATTTGCAATAGTGCTGCGGGGAAATCCACCAGGATTTTAGCTAGTCCTTTCTGTACTGTAAGGGTATCAAAGAATCGGTTAGCCAGTTCAGGGGGATATAGATTTCTGAGTTCACTGAGTTTTATCTTGGGAAACCGATAGGCAAATTCGAAAGAAGACCTGGTAAAAATCTTCTGCTGAACATTTTCTATGATTCTGATTTGCATCAGTTGCAAAATCCCTACAAATGCAACACCGAGTGTAACCAGAACAACCAATACAATCCATGAAGTACTTATTTGTGCGCCTTGGATCAGGTTGATAATTGCCTGTATTCCCAGAGGAAGAGATAAGTTCACAAGCCCTGCAAAAATTGCGTAGTAAAAGATCTGCAAGATGTCTCTTTTATCCATCTTTAAAAGCCCCAGCAATCGCTGCCAGGCCGTGAGTACGGTCTTTGCCATTATTTACTTTTTGAGAGAGTTAAAAACCAAATGAGTAAAATATTCTGTCGGGGTGACCTCCTCATTACAATTGGTCAGTGATGGGAAGTGTTGTTTCAGGAAATACTGATGGAGACAACCCTCTAAAACCGTACTTGCCAGGCTGGAAGGATAGGGATAATCAGGATTAACCTCCTGAATCATTTCGCTTATCCTCAAAACCATACGTTTGTAGATTTCAAAATACCCTTCCTTATTTTCTGTATCTACCTCTTTGGTTAAGTAGGATTTAGAATATTCATTTATGATAATATCATTAAGTAATACTTCATTGATATGAGAGAAAGACGCATCTAGGACTACGGGTTTGCTAATCACACCTATAGCTTTGTGCAATTTTTCTGAAGGGTCGGAAATACTGTTAGTGGCAAAGACAAACTGGTATTCCTGCCAGCCCCAATACCAGGAAGCCAGGTACAACAACAACTTGTGTTTATTTTCAAAGTAACGATAGATGGAGCTCTCATTAGAGCCGATCTTGGCCCCCAATTTTTTGAAAGTAAAAGAATCGAATCCTATCTCGTGTACCATCAGGATACTGTGCTCAACAATCCTTTTGCCTAAATCAGAAGATTCGGGATCTTTCACATAGGTCTTGTGGTTTACTTCTATCTTAATAGTTTGCAACAAATGTTTCATATCGATTACCTTTGCGGGACAAAAATAATAGTATTACTACCATATACTAATAGTTTAACTATTTTTTAACAAGAGTAATACTTGATAAAAAGGTGAATTTTCAATATTTTTGGGGGGAACAACAAAACTAATAACTATGAATCGACTATTATTAATTGCGCTTTGTCTTCTCGGCGGGAGTTTATCCCTACAGGCACAGCAAATGCAACAGACTTCAATTGAAAAAGGAACGGTTCTCACCATAAATGAGCCTGTTTCAGATCAATACCGTTACGTCTTATTTCCACGTAAGAACTTTATCATCAAAAGAGGGGGAATCGCCAATTTAAAGTCCGTTTACGGCAAAGAAGTAGAAGTGGTAGATTATTCCTACACGGATGACGGGGATACCCGTGTTACGCTTAAAAGGACGGATGGAAGAAAATTTTTCAGAAACTTCAAAACTGTTGACGCCTATCTCGAAGATGCCTTAACGGCTGGGGAGTTAGTAAAATAAGTGTTTGTTCTCTGATACCGGCACTGCCTGCCCTCTATACATGTGGTTAGGCAGGCCGGTTTTTATGTGCTCTATTGACTTTCCGAACTTCAATGTCCTTAATAATCCTCATACCAGTTAAATTTTTCTCTGATAATGGCATCTTTTTCCTTTCTAACATAATCCAAATAGGCTTCGGCAATTGGCGAGAATTTTTTAGAGGACAGCCAAATTAGATTCCATGAAGTACTTATGGGTAATCCCTTAACCGGTAGAATTTGCAAGGAACCGTTGTTGAGCTCATTTTTTAAGCCGATAATAGGCATAATGGAATAGCCTAAACCCGCAATGACCGCCTGTTTTAATGCCTCATTTGATGTTAATTGCATCATTTTACCTGTCCTGATGCCGTTCGCCCGGAGAAAATCGACCATGGCTTTCCGGGTCGCTGAACCCTTCTCTCTGAAAATAAAAGGCAACTTTTCAAAATCAGATTTACGTACGGCCTTACCCTTTTCAACCGGCGACTTACTCCCCACCAAATAGAGTTTGTTCTTCATTAAAGTCACCTTCTCTACCTGCAACTGCTCCGGAAGAACCGAAACCAGGGCAAAATCCACAGCGTTATTATCCAGACTTGAAATCACACCTGCTTTATTGGTTACATCCATTTGCAGATCCACCCCTTCGTGTGCCTTCATAAAATCCGAGAGGAAGTACGGCATCACATATTTAGCTGTAGAGACTATCGAGATACGCAAGGTCCCTACCAAATGACCTTTATACGCTTTAGATCTGTAGCGAATGGCCATCACTTCATTGAGAATTCGTTCGCTTA
>JABDQM010000355.1 GCA_013042315.1 Flavobacteriaceae bacterium
ATCAAGGTGGTCTTACCAGAGCCATTCGGCCCCAGAATAGCCAGTATCCCTCCGGGATTTATTTGCAGGTCGAGTCCTTTCAGGACCTCATTTTTACCGTATTTTTTATAGAGATTATCAACGCGTATCATATTCTTTTCTTCATTAAGGGGTGGGTATCTGCCAAATTATCGGGAGTAAATACAGGGGATACCTTTTCTGAAAAATCTATCAGATCCATAAACAAACTGCGCAAGAGTACTATAGTTTCCGGACTTCGGTTGACGATATAGGAAAATAGTTTTACAGGTCTGTAAGGCACGTCGCCGATACCATCTCTGTTGAGGTCATAGCCTGTGTAATCACTCCAGTAATTTTGGTTAAAAACATTGTCATTTAACTTACTGTTATAAGAGATGTCAAAGGAATTGTAAATAAAGTTGTTGTTTCTGAAGGCATTGGTGTAGCAGGCTCCCATAATCTTTACGGCCCATCCGTTTTCAATAAAGTTATTCTTGAGATAATTTATCCGGTTTGATCCTTCAACGTTAATTCCCACAGTATTCTTTTCAAAGGTATTCCCGATTATTTCCGCATCGTTGATTTCCTTGAGCAATAAGCCAAAAGAAGCCGTACCCCAATTTCTTCTGAACGTATTTCGTTCCATTCTAATTCGCTTTGAAAACATTACTGCTACCCCTGCGCCGTTGTTTTCAAAAATATTATCCGTATAACTATCATCATTGGAAAACATAAAGTGCAGGCCATACCTGAGATTGTCTTTGCTCTGGTTATTCTTGATAGTAATATGATCTGCGAATTCCAGGTAGATACCATCTCGCACTCCCTGTACCAGGTTTCCTTCTACCACTACGTTCTTTGAATACCACAACTGTATGCCGTTTCCGGAGTTGTATTCGTCCAGCGCATCTCCGAGGATCTTGTTGTTACTGACGATCCCGTTGTCTGATCTTTCGAGATAAATGCCAAAAAACAGCTTCTCAAGTACAACATTCCGGATCGCGAAGTGTTCACTTTTCACCACTCGTATAGCGGCGTAATCAGAGGTGTAACTCGTCCCGACGTTAATAATCTTCAGGCCATCTATAGTGACGTGGTCTGATATTATCCTGAATATCTCACCCTGATCCTTCCCGTCTACAATAGCCGAATCTTCCCCAAGTAGCGTAATAGGTTTATCGATAAGGATATTGAATTCGTTGTATATCCCTTTCCGTATTAGAAGAGTATCGTATTTCTGGGCAATTACAATCCCCGATTTTATCGTCTTAACCTCACATTCACCACAGATCTCTAGTGATTTGGCCTGAAGACCATAGACAGATAATACTAGAAAGGCCAAAAGTATATCTAAGATTTGCCTCATTATCTGATAATAATAAATTTAGAATCTTTTCTTGCCGATACTTTATGGACAGTTTTTGCCGGGAAGTCGAATATCTGAAGTTTTTGAAGTATGTATTTTTCACCAAGGATATGGAATTCGATTTCACCTTCCAATAAGACCAAAACAGCATCGGTCGGGGAAACGTGTTCCGGAAAAATATGTCCTTGTTCCAGGCTAATACTCAGAATTTCAAAGGAATTATTTTTTAACAGCTTTTTGAGTTGAAGTTGATCAAATTCCTGAGAGGCGATGGTGTTATTAATTGAAAGCATAAATTTTACTATTGATGCGTTTAGTTACTCAATCTTTGCCCGAGTTCTTCCCAGGACAATAAGACCCCTTCATTAGCTTCTCTGACCTGGTTCGCTTCTTCTCTGGAATTAAAGGCAGTTAAATAGGCTCCCATCGGACTGGGAATATTCTCACTGATCAGGTAAGTAGCCTGGGTAGCGTCAACAAGAATCCCGGGATTATTGTAATCATTGACGAGATATAGTGCAATTTCAGAACGGTCAAAATCTTTGATGAAATTGATCATACATTCTGAAGCATCGAACTTGTAGACCTTTCCTTTCTGCGTAACGAACTCGGAAGCGTGTTGCTTATCCACTATCGTCATGCTGCAATAATGGCAACCATCAAAGCCGTATTGTATCGGATCAGGGCCGGGTTTGCAGGAGAGCAGAAGAACAAGTGAGAAAACAATAAAATAGCAACTCGATTTCATAAGTTGGATTATTTCTTTGATTTTAAAAGTTGTGCCCTTCGCCCTGCGAAAAAAGCTATAACGGTCATCATCATCCCCGTAAACATCATCCAGGCACCAGTGGAAGGCAAGGAGGAAACATCGAAATTCAACATTTTAGCATTTCCGAAAAGAGGAGGTTTATACGACATAGGCGTACCGTCAGGGTTCGCGAGTTTCATGATCGCATTCGGGTCCAGATTAGTACCGTAATCAATTAGCCATTGGTTAAAATCGTACATCCCCATGGCCCCTAAAACAGACATGACTAGAAACCAACCCATAAACCATGGGTAGTTTACTTTCCCAAAATAACCCAACAACCCAATAAGAGATCCCAGGAAAACCATGATCCCAATAACCAGTGGAAAAGTAGAGAATTCCCACATTTCTTCTGGTTTTGGCAAAGTTTTCATCCCGATATAATGATTAAGCCCATCAATATTTTGAATGTCAAATTCATTTACGTCCCTTATTCCGTCAATATGAATATTAATACCAAGTGGTTCGGGGTATTGAGGAGCACCCAGCATGATATTCCAGAGAGGGAAAACAAATAGGCCCAGAAGAAACAAGGGACCTATGATCATCAGTATACTGGCCTTTTTCATTTCTTTAATCATTTTGTGCAGTTTACTTCAATCCTGCGTTTTTAAAATTTGACCGACTTAGGGAAGGAGAAAGCGAGCAGGGTCATCCCTAACGCTGCCCGCTTTCATTCAGAAAAAACCAATTAGCTTTTACTCTCCCAGGGTCCAGCTGAGTTCAATATTTGAACTTGCTGGTGACACTCTTACGTATCCCTGCATTTCCTGATGCAAGGCCGAACAGAAATCGGTACAGTAGAATGGCCAAACACCCTCTCGTTTGGGTTCCCAAACTGATGTTTTGGTCTGTCCCGGCATGACGAGTATTTCCGACGTATTCTGACCAATGATAGAGAAGCCGTGCGGTACATCAAAGTCCTGTTCGTGATTAGTAATGTGGAAGTACACCTTATCACCCACCTTTACTCCCTCTATGTTATCAGGGGTAAAGTGACTTCGGATGGTAGACATGTAAATATGAACCTCTTTCCCATTACGCTCAACTCTGGCGTCGGCAGGTGTAAGAGTGGCATATTCGTGTTTGTTTTCATCCAGTCTGTAAATCTTCTGAGACTTAGGAGCCAGTAATTCGGCCGGACAACCTGCTGCGTAATGTGGTTCTCCGTGAGTTGGGAAATCGTATATCAATTCCATTTTCTCACCTGAAATATCGTAGATCTGCGCGGAGTGTTCCATTTCCGGTCCTGTGGGCAAGTACCTGTCCTTGGTAATTTTGTTCATCGCCACAACGTACTTTCCAAAGGGTTTTCTGGAGTTACCTCCGGGAATCATAAGGTGTCCCACAGAATAATATGTAGGTTTTCTGTCAATCACCTCCCAGGTTCCAACATTCCATTTTACTACTTCAGAAGAAATAAAGAAGGTGGTATACGCATTTCCTTTATCGTCAAACTCGGTATGAAGTGGCCCTAATCCTCCACTCTTCACGATTCCGGCCAATACTTCGTCGAATTTTAAAATGGGAATACCATAAGCTTCTCCATCGAATTGTTCTCCTTCAATGGCCGCAATCATCTTGTCAAATGAGTGAACTGTGATATCAGCTGATAGTTTACCACTTCCAATAATGTATTGCCCGGTAGGATCTACATCGCATCCATGGGGCGACTTTGGCGTTGGCAAAAAGTATATTGATCCGGGAACTTTTGTTGGATCTACGGTAACTACTTCCTTCTTCATCGTGGATGTTCCGGTGTGTGTTGATTCATCGTAATAATTGTGTGCATAGTTGGCTGGCATTCTTGTGCCGCCTCCGTTTTTCACATATTCCTCTATCTTTTTCCAATTGACAGCGGCAATAAAGTCCTTGTCATTTTGGGAAGCCATAACTTCTAGCAAGGAATTCGCCTCTTCTGTATTGTAGGTTGAGAAGAAGAACCAGCCGTGAGATTTACCACGTCCTGGATGAGAAAGGTCGTAGTTGAAGCCGGGCATTAGGACCTGGAATTCGAGGTTCAAATGACCTTCTTCTGGCTCTACGCTGATGAACGACAAGGCTCCTTTAAAGTTCCCCTTGTATTCATTAATCGGCATATCCCTCTGGGGAACTGGTACAGAAAACCGTGTTCCTGCCACAACGTATTCTGTATTTTCCGTAATAAAAGAAGAACTGTGGTTTCCGGCGCTGTTTGGGATCTCAATGATCTCTTCAGTCTCAAAGGTACTGAGGCTTACCCGAGCAATTCGGGGGGTATTATTTCCATTGACAAAAATCCATCGCCCGTCCAGTTCTCCATTGGTTTGAGAAATATCAGGATGGTGAAGGTCGTCCCATGGTACAAAACCAAAGGAAGTGTTTAACATGGGTTTGGTCTCTTCTGAGTATCCATAGCCCGAGGTAGGAAATTGGGAGAATACCGGGATCTCTTTAAACATACGACCCGATGGCAGACCGTAAACCGTGAGGTTTCCGCTATAACCTCCTGAAAGGAAGGCATAGAATTCGTCTTGTTCCCCCGGGGCAACGTATACTTTCTCCGCGGCATTGGATGATAACGCCCCATTAGAGGACTTACCGGTGTCATTACATCCGGTGATTACCAGTGCCAAGCCTAAAATTGTCAGCAAGGAAAATCTTATTTTTTTCATTTTTATCGGTTTTATTTTTATTTAACTCGTTTAATTATTCTTTAGCCGGAGGCAAGATCACTTTGTCTACGACATGTACAATACCATTACCTGCATCAACACTGGCAATGATCTTGGCACCCCCTACGTAGACGTCATCACCTTTTACTTCCACCGTCGTATTCTGATCGTTAGCCTGTCCCAGTTTTTTAAACTTCTTCAGGAATTCCTTAGAATAATTTCCGGGTGTAACGTGGTGTTTTAAAATATTGGCCAGTGCCTCTTTATTTTCTGGTTTCAGAAGATCTTCAACCGTCCCGGCAGGGAGGGCATCAAAAGCTTCGTTCGTCGGAGCAAAAACCATCAAAGGTCCTGCATTTACAAGGACGTTTTCCAGATCCGCAGCCTGAACGGCAGCTACAAGGGTAGTGTGGTCTGGTGAACCTATTGCAATATCTAGCACGGTTGGTGCTGATTCATCGTCTTCAATAAACGCCTGTCCTTGCTCTTTTGGTTCTGAGCTGGATGAACTGCCGGCGTCAGTAGCGTTGGTACTCTTGGCTTCGTTCTTACATCCAATGGCAGCAATCAGGAAGAATGCTGAGATTAGTGAAAGACTTAGTTTGACTATTGTTTTCATATTTGGTGTGATTATAAGGTTCTGAAATATTCGAGAATGGCTCGCGTCTGCTCAACGGTCATATTCTGATTGGCCATAGCAGCACCGTTAAATTCGACCATTAGATCTTTGGCACATCGATCTTGTTCGGTCATCAGTTTAGGATCCAGGATCATATTCATAATCCATTCCGGACTTCTTCTTTCCATGATTCCTCTGGGAGACGGACCAATAAATCGTTTGTCTAGTTTGTGACAGGCGGTACAATTAGACATGAATATCTTCTCTCCTTGGGCCGCCATTTCTGTATCGATCTCAGGTTCCAGGGTGATGTCTTTGATTAGCCCTACCCCTTTTTCATCGAGCGTGACTCTTTGGGAGGGAGGCAATTCGTCTGAAACAGTCTCAACCTCGGTGGTCTTTTCTGATTTGCTTCGGTCCAGGCTGAAGCCTTCCTTTTTCTCCTCCTTAGACCCACAGCTTACTAAGATCAAAGAGAAGATGAATAAAATAAATTTTGCGTTGGATTTCATAATTATCTAGTTATAAATTATGAACAAAAATATCGTCAGAAAGGAGGAAAAAATATGATATAAATCATATTTCGGATAAAAGTATCCTTTTATATTTTATTCATTAATTTTGTGTAAAATTAGAATCGGAAATTATGCTTAGTAATTCCTCAAAATACGCTTTAACCGCAGTGCTTTATCTGGCTGAACAAACGGATGAAACGCATAAAAAAATGGTGAAGGATCTCAGTATTCCCACTCAAATACCGAAAGCATATCTGGCGAAGCTGTTACAGCAACTATCAAAACACAAGATTATTTCGGCCACAAAAGGGCCCAAAGGGGGGTACTACCTGACGGAAGAAAATAAAAATCTGCCGGTTTATAGTGTTATTGAAACTATAGATGGGACACAACGGCTAGAAGCGTGTGTCTTGGGAATTGACGAATGTAATTCGGAACATCCCTGTCCCCTGCACGAATATGTATATCCCACAAGGACAGTCTTACTGCATACCTTAAAAAAGATGACTATTGGCGATCTTGCCAAAAAACTGGATGAAGGTGCCTCTTTTTTAAAGTAAGTCTCCTCAAGACCTTAGTTAGGCCTTAGGCCTTAACTTTTTAAGTCCAAAGGTTTCCTCATTATATCAAATCAGAAAAAAGTAAATGATGTTCAGGTCATTAAATCTTGAACGTCATAACGGGGACCTTTGAATGGTTTGCAATGTCTTCTCCTATGCTGCCCATAAAGAAATGCGAAAGTCCTTTGCGTCCATGTGTAGGGATCCCAATAAGATCTGCGTTTATTTTATCGCTAAAATTAAGCACTCCTTTCTCCACACTATAGTCACTGTAGATGGTCACTTCCTGACCTGCTCCCGCCATTTCAAGATATTTGTTGATTTTTTCGTGGGCATCATTGTCACTCAGGAAATTGTCTCCAGGGGTGTTGATATAAACTACGTGAAGTTTGGCCCCTAGTTTGGATGCAAAGTCTCTGGCTTTTTGAAACGCCCCAAGGCTTTCGCTTTTAAAGTTACATGCAAAGACAAAATTATCGATCTTAAAATCGGGAAGTTCGTTTTTCACAACCAGTACAGGTACTTCTGAGAAACGCACCACTTTCTCCGCATTTGATCCAATAAAGATCTCTTTAAGTCCGTCAGTTCCATGTGAGCCCATAATAACGAGCTCGGCATTATGCTTCTCGGCGATCTCATTTACCTCACCAAAAACCTTAAAGTGTTTAATGACCGGTGTAAGCTTAATCCCTTTCAAATAATCTTTATCTAAAAATTCATTTAGCCTCTTTTCAGCTACTTTGAGGAGGAAAACAGTCTGCTCAGGATGAAATCCTTCTGTAGAAGTGATCATGGCCTCGTTTAGTTCGAGCATGTGGAGTACCAGAATCTCTGCCTTTTGCTTGTGTGCCAAGGAAGCGGCTACTTTAAGTGCATATTCGGATTGTTCGGAAAAATCTACTGGGACGATAATTGTTTTCATGGCTTATTTTTAAAGGGTTAAATAGTCATTGAAAATACTCTTTTTTTCGGAGCTTTTCTATGCAAAAGAAGATCAAACGCCATACAAACATTTCTGACAAAGGGCCTTCCTGCTTCTGTAACGCTAAGTTGATTATCCTTAGTATTGATAAGTCCGTCAATTTCCATTTCTTTTAAATGATCGAGGACAAGATCGAGGTCATTAAATTTGAGGGATTGGTCTTCCCAGGAGGTCTCCAGCCTGCACATCAAGTTAAGAATATGACGGCGTATGACCAAATCCTCCTCTGAGAGAATATGTCCCCGATAAATAGGTATGATCCCGTTTTCAACCAAATGCTGATACTCTTCAATATTCTTTACATTCTGCGCAAAACTGTACCAGCTATCACTGATACTCGATGCTCCCAGGCCAATCATCAGCTGTGTCCGGGATGAAGTATACCCCATAAAGTTTCTGTGCAGTTTTTGGTTTTCAAATGACTTGTACAGGGAATCGCTCGTCAACGAAAAATGGTCCATCCCGATCTCAAAATATCCTGCTTCAGTGAGTAATTCCTTTCCAAATTCATATTGCTGTCTTTTTTCCTCAGCCGTGGGGAGGTCCTCATCCTTAAATCCTCTTTGCCCGCTACCTTTTAACCAGGGAACATGCGCATAGCTGTAAAATGCTAGTCGGTCTGGCATTAACTCCCTTGTCTTTGCAACAGTCTCCCTGATATCTTCCATCCGCTGATGTGGCAAGCCGAAGATTAGATCATGTCCAATAGAAGTGTATCCTATTTCCCTAGACCATTCCGTAACTTTCTTTACATTTTCAAAAGGTTGAACCCTGTGGATAGCCTTTTGTACTTTCTCACTGTAATCCTGAACTCCAAAACTCACTCTTCTGAATCCCAGATCATACAATGTCTGCAAATGTTCCCGGGTAGTATTATTTGGGTGACCTTCAAAGCTAAATTCGTGATCAGTGGCTATCTCTGCCCGATTGAAAATTCCTTTGAGAAGCAATCCCAGATGGTGAGCGGAAAAGAAAGTCGGTGTTCCTCCCCCGAGATGTAACTCCTTGATAATCGGTTTTTCAGGGAAAAGGTCACAGTATAATTCCCATTCCTTTAAGACGGTTTCTATATAAGGAATTTCCACTTCATGCCGCTTCGTAATTCTTTTGTGACAGCCACAAAAAGTACACATGCTTTCACAAAACGGCAAATGTAGATAAAGGCTTATGCCATCCTTCTTATTGCTTTCTTTAAAACTCTTTACAAGGGTTTGTTTCCAGGCTTTACCGGAAAAAGAGCTGATATCCCAATAGGGAACCGTAGGGTAGCTGGTATAGCGTGGCCCCTGAACATTATACTTTTGTATAAGATTAAGCATACGATTGGATTTCTATCAAAAGTACACCGCTGTAGGCAGGAAAAATATGATAAAAATCATCTACATCCTCTGAGGTGTTTTGCTGTTAGAGGAAATCAGTATGAGTCTTTTATCCAGGAATAAGGTTTTCTTTTGATCCATAGTCCCCTTGTAAAATCAGGAAACTCCTGTGGCTCACCTTTTTGAAAAATAGAGGCCTCAGACAAAGGAGTTACTGCACTCCAGGCCGCTGCATCGTAGGCATCAAGAGGAGGAGCAATATTGGCTTTAGCCGATTCAACAAAGGCGTGTAAAACGAAAAAATCCATACCTCCATGACCTGCACCGGCAGCGTATTCCCCGTATTTTTTCCAAAGGGGGTGATCGTATTTTTCCAGCCAATCCTTTGCATCATCCCAGCGATGAGGCTCAGATT
The DNA here is from genome assembly GCA_013042315.1 of Flavobacteriaceae bacterium. Taxonomy (GTDB): domain Bacteria; phylum Bacteroidota; class Bacteroidia; order Flavobacteriales; family Flavobacteriaceae; genus Muriicola. The sequence goes on from JABDQM010000355.1 coordinate 9,239, forward strand.
TACCTTCCACATAAATTCGGTTACCGTCAACTTCCCACAGACCATTCGCCCCCTGCACTCTGAAACCCAGAGAATAGGGTCTTGGCAAATTGCAATCGTGTGTTATAATGATGGTTTCTCCCTGAGAAGTGTCGATAGTAGTTGTTATTACATCGCCCTGCTTAAACTTTACCTCAGCATTTGGATGGTCTTCCCCACCTTTTTTTACGATATAATTGTGCAGACCAATCGATTTTGTCGCGTGAGAGGTAAGAGATACAAACCTATTTCCTCTATTTATGTCGGCCATTACAGCTACCGGACCCAGCCCGTGGGTGGGATACACATCGGCATTCCGTTTTACAGAATGCAAGGTGCGCCATCGGGCCTCTGAAATAGCCTTTTCGCCAAATTCAACACCTCCGCCATAAGGCTGTTTTCCGTCATTAAATTTAACTTCCCTTAGATCGTGCTGGTATCCGCACCTGAAATGCACCAATTCTCCAAACACTCCTTGTTTAACCATGTTCAAAACGGCCAGCACATCACGCCTGTAGTTCACATTTTCCAGAATCATCATATGGGTTCCCGTGGCTTCATGGGTATTTACCAGATCCCAGCATTCTTCCAGGGTATTTGCTGCGGAAACCTCTACTCCGGCATATTTTCCAGCTTTCATGGCATCTACGGTCATCCGAGTGTGCCAAAGCCAGGGCGTTGCGATAATGACTGCATCAACCTCTTTGTTTTCCAGGAGGTTACGGTAGTCATAAGGTCCTTTTTCAAAAATAAGAGGGGCTTTTTTTCCCGCTTCTGCAATCAACTTTCTGCAAAGGGAAATGCGATTCGGATCGATATCGCAAAGTGCAGTAACCCTCACGTCCTTGCGGAGAAGAAGATTCTGTAGATGATTCGTTCCTCGGAGTCCAACTCCAATGAGTCCAACTCTTAATTCCTCATTATCCCAAGAATTGTGTTTTGCGGAGACCCAATGCGGAACAATACTCATGCCTGCTCCTGCTATGGCTGTTTTACGAATAAATTGCCGTCTGCTGGTCATGTTATTTTATAGATTTAATATTATCAATTTATGAAATTCTCCTTGTCCTCCTTCATATTGTTCTCTAAAAACCTATTTTTGATCGCAAATTGGTAAACTATGACCTTATTACTTATGGCGGCCGGAAGGGGTAGCAGATATGGAGCCCTGAAACAATTTGACGGCCTTGGCCCACAAGAAGAGTTCCTCATGGAATTCAGTATTTACGACGCCCTGGAAAATGGCTTTGACCACATTGTGGTGGTCACACAGAAAGACAATGTAAACTTCCTGAAGGAATACCTCTCTGCCAGGATCCCAGGCGAGATAAAGCTCGATGTGGTAGCTCAGGAAGTAAAGGATCTCCCCGACGGAGTTTCTTATACGGGAGAACGAACAAAACCCTGGGGTACTGCCCATGCGGTTTGGTCGGCCAGAGAGGTAATTGACGGTCCATTTTCTGTGATCAATGCCGATGATTACTACGGAAAACAAGCTTTTAAAAATGCAGCAAGATTTGTAGCGAGGGATTCAGATCCCAATGCATTTGGTTTGGTAGCCTATACATTAAAAGATACGTTATCTCCCTATGGTTCAGTTTCCCGCGGAGTATGCAAACAGGACGGGAACGCCTTACTTTCTGTAGAAGAGCGCACCAAAATTGAAGAAGGAGAGGATGGAATAACAGATACCGATTCGGGACTGAAGTTTTCCGGGGATGAGTTGGTCAGCATGAATTTTTGGGTCTGTAAACCGGTAATTTTTGATCAGATAGAAGAGGATATCCGAAGCTTTTTTAAAGATGAGGAAAATCTTGAAAAAGGAGAAGTTTACCTTCCTTTTGTTATACAGGCCATGTTAAAACAAGGGGCCACCAGAGTGGAAGTAATTCCTTCGGAAAGCATGTGGTTTGGAGTTACATACGCCAATGACAAAGAAACCGCAATGGCACAACTGAAGACGATGACAAGCGAAGGCCAGTACCGATCACCACTTTGGAAATAAATCTTTAAATTCCCTGAAAATGGAGGCTGCAGCAGCGAGGGCGCTGAAGCATTTCGTCATTGAACAAAAAGACTACACGATCCTTCCTGTTAGTCAGGGGTACATCAATACCACCTACCAAATTCTGGATGGGAACCGTACCGATTTCATTTTACAGCGCATCAACAGTGAAGTTTTTCCGGATGTTCCGGCCATCATGGAAAATCTTATAACCCTTCTGCCTTTGCTCAAAGAAGAGCAATATCACCCCATCTCATTTATGCCTACCAAAGCCCGTCTACCCTACTACAAAGATGAGGAAGAAAACTATTGGCGATTGCTCACTTTTGTTCCTGACAGTGTTGCCTTTGATTTCACCGAGAACCCTGAAGTGGCCTATGAAGCGGGAAGGATACTCGGAATGTTCCACAGGCAGCTCAAAAACATTCCGGCAGCAGGTTTCAAGGAAGTGCTCCGAGGTTTTCACAACCTCAAGCACAGAAGAGAAGAATATTTACTGGCCCTCAAGCAGGCAAAGAAAGAAAGGCGAGAGAAGGCCTTAAAAGAAATCGAATTCGCTGAAGAGGCATTTTTGAAATTGGATATGGGCTTTGAATCCCTTCCCATTCGTATTTGCCACAATGATACCAAGCTCAATAATTTTCTATTCTCAAAGGAGACCGGAAAGGGGCTGTGTTTAATCGACCTCGATACGGTAATGCCCGGGTATATTATTTACGATCTGGGTGACATTATCAGAACTTTAGCCAATCCTGTTCCAGAGGATGAACAGAATCTGAATAAAATCTGCTTTGATCTGAAGATGGTATCTTCCTTCCTGAAGGGCATCAAAGAAAGTAATCTACAACTGAGTGATGCAGAAAAACAGGCGATCCCGGCGGGGGTTGTACTCATGCCCTATTTACATGGCCTCAGGGCCCTTACAGACTACCTGAATAATGATGTTTACTACAGGGTTTCCTATCCTGATCACAACCTAGATCGAAGTAAAAACCTATTTTATTTCACACAGTTAGCCATCGATAAAAGGCAGGCGCTGTTAAATTTGGTAGAAGAGATCCTCGTGAACTAAACCGACTTTATTTAAAGGCCTGATGTCCTGTAATATCCGCACCTGTAATCAGGAGGTGAATATCATGAGTACCCTCGTAAGTGAGAACAGACTCCAGGTTCATCATATGCCTCATAATAGGATATTCGCCCGTTATCCCCATTCCTCCGAGAATCTGCCGTGCTTCCCTGGCAATTTTGATGGCCATTTCAACATTATTCCTTTTCGCCATTGAAATTTGGGCAGTTGTCGCTTTGCCTTCATTCTTTAACTGACCTAGACGATAAGCGAGCAACTGGGCTTTTGTGATCTCTGTGACCATTTCGGCCAATTTCTTTTGCTGAAGTTGAGTGGCAGCAATCGGTTTTCCAAATTGCACTCTTTCCTTGGCGTATCTCAGGGCGGTATCATAACAATCCATAGCTGCTCCTATTGCTCCCCAGGCGATGCCGTATCGGGCAGAATCGAGGCATCCCAGCGGTGCACCCAAACCATTCTTCCCGGGCAACAAGTTCTCTTTGGGAACCTTTACATCGTCAAAAATAAGTTCACCTGTAGCCGAAGCCCTCAGAGACCATTTATTATGTGTTTCCGGGGTGGAAAATCCTTCCATTTCCCTTTCCACGATCAGGCCGTGGATCCGTCCTTCTTCATTCTTTGCCCATACGATGGCGATGTCTGCAAAGGGAGAATTAGAAATCCAAAGCTTGGCGCCATTGAGTAAATAGTGATCGCCTTTATCTTTGAAATTGGTGGTCATTCCACCCGGGTTTGAGCCGTGATCGGGTTCTGTAAGGCCAAAGCAGCCCATGAGCTCACCAGTGGCCAGCCTCGGTAGAAATTTTTTCCTTTGTTCTTCAGAACCGTATGCAAAGATGGGGTACATCACCAGGGAGGATTGAACCGAGGCCGTAGACCTGACTCCGCTATCTCCTCTTTCAATCTCCTGCATGATGAGTCCGTAACTGATCTGATCTAAACCTGCACCTCCATATTCCTCAGGAATATAGGGCCCGAAAGCACCGATCTCAGCCAATCCCTTCAGGATTTGCTTCGGAAACTCAGCTTTCTGGGCATATTCTTCAATAATAGGAGACACATCGCGTTTCACCCATTGCCGGGCAGCATCGCGCACCAAAAGATGTTCTTCTGTCAACAAGTCATCTAATTGGTAATAATCGGGGGCTTCAAAAAGATCGGGCCTCATAGGTCAATAGTTTTTTCAAAGGTATTACATGTGGGATAACAAACCAATGCATGAAAATAGATATTAGGAAGATTTCATTTATTTGGATTCAACTTCTCCATTCAGGAACCTGGCCAGTAGCGTATGAAAATGATGGACTCCTTTTTCACGGGTTGGGGAAAATCTGCCTGCCTGATAGTACTTAGAACGAATACCTCTATTCACACTTTCAACCACGGCTTCATCTTCCATCTCCACCTTATGAAGTCCTGTTCCAGCACCTTTATTCAGCTTTGAAGCATCGTATACATAAGAAAGAAACGAAACTTTAGTCCTGGAGATCTCAAGGGGCTGAACGAGGTTTACCGAGACGCCCCAGGGATAAAAATTGAACATCATATTGGGAAAGACCCAGAAATAATAGGCTGCAACATCTTTTCCATAATCTACATGATCTTCGGGTAGTTCAAAAACCTCATCGGTACCTTCGGCGTAACCTATTTGCAGATTGCAGAACTCAGAAAGAACAGTTTCGTAGTTACCGTAATCCAGTACGTCATTTAGATCATTATGAACAAATGGAATATGGAATCCTTCCAGATAATTGTCACAATAAAGCGCCCAATGTGCCTTAATCTCATAATCTTTATCGAGTTCTTTTGCCCTTACAAATTTCTCAAGGGGTAAAAAACCTATGCGTTTATCCATAAAATCGATCACCTTTTGAAAGTCGAATAGAGGACTTAAACCTGCAAAGAGAAAAGGTCCCCACTCTTGCAAGGGAAAGGAAGGTAAATCATCACAGGCTCTCGGGAAATCGATGGTTTCTTTAAATTCCGGCATGAATTCAAACTTACCATCCAGGCCAAACCTTCTTCCGTGATACCGGCAGCTTAATTTACTGTGTTGACCTTCTTTTTCAATAACGATATTACCTCTGTGCGTGCAAACATTGCTGAGGCAGTTTACCTGCTCCTCTTTGTCTTTGGAAAGCAGCATTGGTTCATCCAGGTAATCGGGCAGGAGTACAAATGGTGAGACCGAGCCTTTTTTATCGAGGGTAAATTGGTCCCCTACCCACTGCCAGGACGAATAAAACACGTCTTCCTTGAGTGCTTCAAAAACATTCAGATCACGATAGAACGAGGAAGGCAGAGTACTTGCCTTTGCAATATCCGGATCAATAAAGAATTTTGGAATCAAAGCTGGTCTTGTTTGTTCTTTTTTAAAAATATGGATTTCTTTTTGATAAACACCTGTCTCCTAAGCTCAGGCTAAAGGAAAAGTGGTAAGAAAGGAAGGCGGGAAGGTATGATGGCCTCACATTTTCAGGTAGAAATCACGGCACAGCTCCTTGTAAGCTGCCGTGTATACATGCCGTTCCTTTTCGATCACTAGTAATTCTTCTACAGTAGTCTGACTAACTCGAGAAAAGGCCAGCAAACTCCTTTTTGCATCCGAGTTATAATTCCCCTTCACTCGGGTAATCTTATAAGGATACAGATTGGAAGCCCGGGCCAAATCTAGAAAGCCGGCTTCTTCCTTACAGGGGATAATACTGGCGAAAACACCATTTGGAGCTAATAGTTTATCAACGTAATACAACAATTCCCCGAAAGGAAGAGCGCTGTTCTGCCTGGCGCGATCCCTCGATTTGTCCCCACTCCCGCTGCCACTTGTATAAAAAGGAGGGTTCGAGACAATGAGCTCATAAGGGTCTTCCATTTCCTCAGCCATTTCATCTAACCCTGCATGATAACAAAAGAGTCGGTCTCCCCAGGGTGAAGCCTCAAAATTTTCCACACATTGTTCATAAGCTGCCTCTTCAATTTCAATGGCATCAATACTATCCGCCAGACTTCGCTGAGCCAGCATCAAGGCGATCAGGCCGGTACCCGCGCCTACATCGAGTATGGTTTTGGGCTTACTATCCAGAGGTGTCCAGGCTCCTAATAAAACGCCGTCTGTACCTACTTTCATGGCACAACGATCCTGGTGAATCTCAAATTGTTTAAATCGAAACGGCTTTTTCAAAGCTGGTAAGTCGGGTATTAAATTAACCTATCTGCTACTCATTGAGATAAAGGGATACCAGTCCCTCCGGAGTCTCAACAAAAATGGTCTTTTCTTCCCGGTCTATCCCGGTGATGATGTCGTCATTGATAGGAATCAATAACTGCTTCCCTTCTTTTTCGGCAACAAACAGCGCTTGGGATGCCGAGTCGTTCACAGAGATCAAGGTGCCTATATTCCCGTAGTTCTTATCCATCAGGGTAAAACCTATAACCTCGTGGTAATAGAATTTTTTTCCACTGAGTTTCGGAAGAAATTTGAGAGGAAGGTAAATTTCCGATCCCAGGATTCGATCTGCATCGGCTTCTTCTTTAACCTCCTCAAACCTCACCCGCAAAAGGCTGGATCTGTGAAGTTGGCAGTGTTGAATAAAAAAAGGAACCAGACTATTTCCGAGGGAAATAAAAACTGATTCCAGATTATCGTATAGTTCAGGTTCGTCGGTGTCGAGTTTAATAAGCACCTCCCCTTTGAAGCTGTATTTGGAAACGATCTTGCCCAGGTAGAAGCATTCTTCCTTTCGCATCGATCGATATCCCATTATTCCTTATCTGCAGCAGGTTTAGGATCTTCTTTTGCAGGGGCCTCTTCTGCCGGAGCAGCTTCTGCCTTTGCCTCAGGTGCTGCTTCTTCCGCAGCGGGCTTTTCTTCAGCTTTAGCTTCAGGTGCGGCCTCTTCAGCCGGAGCAGCTGTTTCTGCCTCTGCTTCCTGAGCAACAGAATCCTCCAGTTCAGGGGCAGTTTCAAGTGCTTCCACTTCTTCCTCAGCAGAAACTGCCTCGGGAGTTTCGGGAAGTTCAGCTTCTGCAGCAGCCTGAGCTCTTTTCTCAGAGACTTCTCTTTCCGCTTCGAGCGCTTTGTTTCTTGCTTCCTGCTGAGCCTTGCTCAGATTCTCCTCCTTCTTCGCAACAGCTTTAGATTTTTCATCAAGCCATGCCTGGAATTTCTTTTCGGCCTCTTCTTCAGTATGAGCTCCTTTTCGCACACCAGCCATAAGGTGGTGCTTTAAAAGAACTCCTTTATATGATAAGATACGTCTTGCGGTTTCTGAAGGCTGAGCCCCATTGTTTAACCACTCAACAGAGTTATCGACGTTTACTTCAATTGTTGCTGGATTTGTATTCGGATTGTAGATCCCTAATTTTTCAAGGAATTTACCATCTCTTTTTGCACGGCCATCAGCAGCTACGATCCAATAAAATGGTTTACCTTTTTTTCCGTGTCTTTGAAGTCTAATTCTAACTGGCATATCACATTAATTTTGTAGGGTACCCGACCCTCGGTTATTAATTCTACTCCTCCTCTTTAGAAAGAGCGTGCAAATATACACTTTCTCATTAATACTGCAATCATTAACAACTCAGTTTTTACATAATTTATCTTCTGAACTTGCAATTAACACTTCTTGTGAAAATTCGTTAAAACCTTTATAAAGTCCCGTGTTTACTTGCATAAGCGAGATATTCTTGTATCTTATATACAGTTGTTGAGAGTCAACAACGGCATAATTTAAAAATGACGATTGATTAATGAAGTATTCAGAAAAGATTTCACAAAAACTAAACGACTTATTAATTCTAACATATGATGCAAAGCGGGGATACTCCCTGGCCGCTGAAAAGGTCGAAAATCCTGCCATTAAAAAATTCCTGGAAGACAAAGCCAATCAGAGATACAATTTTGGACAAGAGTTAAAGTCTGAGATTCTAACCTATGGCGAGCTCCCGGAAGATAGCGGAAGTATTAAAGGAGATTTCCACAGAGCGTGGATGAATTTCATTTCAACCTTTAGCTCCAATGAGACCGAGAAATTGCTGGACGAAGTAGAGCGCGGAGAGAAAAAGATTCTCAGTGCCTATAAGGACATACTGGAAAACAAAGAGTGGATCTTACCCAACTCCACAAGAGATCTGCTAAGTAAACAGCGTCACGATATTGAAAAAGCGCTGGAGACATCCAGAATGTACGAAGAAGTAGTCTCCTAATACGCAGCGATTAGAAAAAGAAAAATCCGGTTTTCACCGGATTTTTTTATTGGTTGATAACTACTAAAAAGAAGGTTTTTTTAAGCTTCCGCAAATCCATATTTTTAACCCTTAGTATTCTGCATTAAAAGAACCTATGTATTTAATTTTTGATACCGAAACCACCGGATTGCCTAAACGCTGGAACGCTCCTGTCACCGATGTGGACAATTGGCCAAGATGCGTACAACTCGCCTGGCAACTCCATGACGAAATGGGAAATCTGCTGGAGCAGCAGGACTTTCTCATCAAACCGGAGGGATTTGACATTCCCTATGATGCAGAACAGATTCACGGAATCTCTACCCTGCTGGCAGAAAAAGAAGGTATTGCCCTTTCTGATGCCCTGGAATTATTTAAGGAGGCTCTTGGGAAAACTCGATTTCTCGTGGGGCAGAATGTCGGTTTTGATATCAACATCACCGGAGCCGAATTCCACAGGGCCGGAATTGAGACCGAGCTACTTAACTTGCCCGTTCTGGATACCTGTACAGAAAAGACCGCTCAGCTATGCCAGATCCCGGGAGGAAGAGGAGGCAAATTTAAGTTACCCACCCTTACAGAATTACACGAGTTTCTATTTCAGGAGCCCTTTTCAGAGGCCCACAACGCCGCCGCTGATGTGGAGGCTACAAGTAGGTGTTTCTTTGAACTGATTCGTATAAAATCCTTCACCGCTCAGGAGCTCAAGGTGGAACCCGATTATCACAATCGGTTTGTTGAAGCCAACCCTGATAA
>JABDQM010000356.1 GCA_013042315.1 Flavobacteriaceae bacterium
ATGGCTTACGAACGAATCTCATCGGGGAAGGCCGAGCGAATGCTTGTGGGAAGTTGTAGTGACAGCGGACCCTATGTATGGGGCGGCTTTGACGCCATGCGAATTCTGCCGAGAAATTATAATGAGCGGCCAGAGGAGGCCAGCAGACCTATGAGTGCAACAGCCACAGGTTTTGTTCCCGGGAGTGGGGCAGGAGCAATGGTTCTTGAAACTCTGGAAAGTGCACAAGAGAGAAATGCTCCCATCTATGCCGAGATCCTAGGGGGCGCCATCAACTGCGGAGGACAACGCAGCGGAGGAACGATGACGGCTCCAAATAAAATTGCTGTACAGCGGTGTATACGAGAAGCCATTCTGAATAGTGGTATAGTTGCAGATGAAATAGACAGTATTAACGGGCATCTCACTGCTACTGCCAAGGATACTGATGAGATCGAAAATTGGTGCAGGGCTCTGGGAAGGGAACAAAACGATTTTCCGCTGATCAACTCTTTTAAAGGGATGGTGGGTCATTGTCTGGCTGCCGCCGGATCAGTTGAATCTGTTGGAACCGTATTGCAGCTTAAGAATCAAATGGTCTTCGGGAATGTAAACTGTGAGGATCCTCATCCTGAAATACTGAAGTGGATTCATCCTTCGAAAATTCCAAGTACAAGTGTCCAAAAATCTTTAAATATCGTCGCAAAAGCGAGTTTTGGTTTTGGTGATGTAAATGCTTGTATTATTTTTAAACAATATAAGAACTGATCCATGTCAAACGAAGATCGTTATAGTACCTTAACAAGTATCATCAAACCTTACCTGCCCGATGATATTTCTGCGGATTCAATCAGTAAGGATAGTCATTTGATCAACGAGTTGAATATCAATTCTGCCAATCTGGTGGATATTGTCCTCGATGTGGAAGATGCTTTTGACATCACTCTGGAGAATGAAGAGATGGATGATATGCAAACCGTGGGTGATGCCCTGAACATCATCGAAGCAAAGCTCAAATGAACTTGGCACAAGTTGTCAAAGAGGAATAATCTTATTTTTCTTACAATTACTTAACACAAATATCTCTTTAAACATCAGGATTACAGCCAAAATTTTGTAATTTAAGTGGTGAAAACGCACCTTCTGCGAAATTGATATTCAGTAGTATGAATACCCTGGATCCGCAAAACAAGAAGAAAACTACCCTCTCGGGTAATCAGCCACTGCATTACCTGGAGCGGCAGCAAGGATATCTGATTTCTCTTTCCAGGCAATTGAATTCTTATCACTGTGTCCCGAAAACAGTCCAACTTCACGATCAAATGGATCATTTAAGGCGTTCGATCCAAAACCTTAAGAAAGAAAACGAAAACCTGATGGCTACCATTAGCAAGTCGGGTAGAAGTACACTACCTAATTTCGATGAGTGTGAAACCCAATTGGAAAAGATTAAGAAGCTTGAAAGGGATATCCTCGCTTATATCGGTAAAGCAAAAATCCAAGGTTAATCAGGTAGTTTTTTCCCTGTTTCCTCCTTTTCAGGAATCAGCAAGGAAGAAATTATTCCCGATGCAAGGGCCACAACTATTAAGGTAAGAGAAACCCATTCAGGGACATGGATGATTTCTGCGGTAAGCATTTTCATGCCAACAAAACCCAAAATTACTACAAGGCTGTAATTGATAAACCTGAATTTAGCCAGCATCCTAGATATTAAAAAATACATAGATCTCAGGCCGAGGATGGCCATGATATTTGAGCTGAATACGATAAACGGGTCGGCGGTGATTGCCAGGATTGCCGGGATACTATCAAGGGCAAATAAGATGTCTGTTAGTTCAATGACAATCAAGGCTACAAAGAGAGGTGTTGCCGCTTTGATCCCCATTCGGCGCAAAAAGAAATGCCGTCCGTTCATATGTTTGGTTAGGGGATAAATTTTTCTCAGATACTTAAAAACAAGAGAGCGCTTGGGGTCGAATTTAATAGAATCCGATTTGAGCATCTTAAAAGCAGTGTACAAGAGAAAGACTCCAAAGACATAGATGGCCCATTCAAACTGCGTGATCAACGCTACACCAAATACGATCATTAGGGCTCTGAATACGATGGCTCCGAGAATCCCCCAGAAGAGGACCCTGTGCTGGAATTTAGGAGGTATCGCAAAGGCAGAGAAGATAACTGCTATGACAAAGACATTATCAATACTCAGGGAAAGCTCAATAAGGTAGCCGGTAATATAATTCAGGACGGCCGTGTCTGGAGACATTCCGGTGGGATTCTCCGTGAGGCCTGCCGAAAACAACCAGTAAATTACTCCGCTAAAACTAAAAGCGACCGTAACCCAGAGTGCTGTCCACAAGCTAGCTTCCTTACTTTTGATTACATGGTCCCTTTTATTAAATAACCCGAGATCAAGAGCGAGGAAAACAACAATGAGAGAGATAAAAGCAACCCAAACCAACATGGGGAAAATATTTAAAGTTAAATATACACAACCTGTTGTACAATTTCATCAAATGGAATATTCGATTTGTCAAATTGCAAACCTTATCGGGTAAGTCGATTCGATATATGAAAATATCCCAACAAGAAATAAGCCATAAGACCGCAGCACAAAAACCCAAGAAATATGGGAAAAATAGAATCACGGACAAAACTACCGATATAAGCACTGATGGGTACGGCCATCAAGGTAGCCAAACAGCCGGTAAGTGCAGAGCCTATTCCAGCGATATGCCCCAAAGGCTCCATGGCCAGTGCGCGTAAATTTCCAAAGATAAATCCAACCGCGAAAAATTGCATCCCAAAAAACCCTAGCGCAACCCAATAGGGCGGATTCTCCTGTCCGTAAAACATAATCACGTATAACAGAGGAACAAGGATGTAAAAGGCAAGGGCAACCGTCACAAGGCGTAACATACCAAACCTCAGTACAAGGGTACCATTCAGGAGCGTGGCAGTACCGATGGTAATAGCGAGACAGGCAAAAATATAGGGAAAGGATTCCTTCATAAGGTATTGATCCTCAAAAACCTGCTGGGCGGTACTCAGATAGACCAGAAAAGAACCGGTTATAAAACCCCAGATAAAAGTAAATACCATGGTTTGCCGGTAATTCAATAATTCTCGATACCCGTTTATAAATACGTTTAACCGGAATGAATTTCGATTTTCAGGCGCCAGTGTTTCCGGTTGTCTTCTCCAGAACCAGAGCGCGACCAAGAGGGCAAACATCACTTGAAAATGAAAGATCGCTTCCCATCCCATGGCGTCGAGCACCCATTTCCCCAGCGTTGGGGCCACGATAGGCACTAGGATAAATACAACGACTACGAAAGACAAGATCCTCGCCATCTGATCCCCGCTGTAGCGGTCCCTGATCATGGCAACACTTATTGTTCTCGGTGCTGACAACGCTATACCTTGTAGAATCCTGCCAACAATCATGATTTCAAATTTGGGGGCGTAAACACAGAGCAAGCTAGCTCCGATAAATAGCGCAAATCCGACATAAACCACCGGTTTTCGTCCCACACTGTCCGAAACCGGGCCGAAGAGCAATGGGCCAACCCCCAAACCCAGGAAAAAGAGCGTGATCAGCAATTGATTCTGCGCCAGACTGGTAGTCCCTATGTCCCGGCCAATCAAATCCAATGCCGGCAGTAGGGCGTCGAGAGCTAAAGCAGCTATCGACATCAAAGCAGCCATTAGGCCGACAAATTCCAGTTGCGAACGCCTTTGAATTTTCATCCGGCAAAAGTAGGCTTTTCCGTAGGATTATTCCTTAGAACACTTTGAAGACATAGCCCAAAAGCCAATACAAAATAAGAAAGACGAAAACAGTGCCTATGCATCCGCAACGTCCACCACCAATTTTTTTAGCGCCGTAACCAGCAATGATCGCTCTGATCAGATTTTTCATTTGATTTTCTTTAAGGTTGAGGATTGCTTTTTACCAGGTTGAAGCGATATACCATTTCAAATTTAAACTGAAAACTGTCGTTCAGGTCCTGATTCAGAATTTCTCTGTTATTTCCAAAGAAAATGCCGACCAGAGAAAGGTCGATTTTATCCTCGTTATTATACACTTTAAAATTCCTGAAAAAGGAATAGCCAAACTTCCCCCTCAGCAAAAGGGAAGGGGTTATTTTGAGCTGTCCGTAGAGATACAACTCATTGGATGCTCTCGTTACGTAATGGTCGTTAAAACCTTCTTTTTGAATACTGAACGAAGAACCCAGGCCATCGAAGCGAAGACCGGTTGACAGTGTCCTGTTGAGACTGTAATTGAGGTCTACCCTCACGGGCAGAAAGATATCAGCTTCAAAAAGGTCACTTGCACTTTTGTAGTACATCCCCACAATAGGTACCAGCAGCAAGCCGAATTCTTCTGTATTTCCGTATAAGCCGTAGATGTATTTTAACCGATTGGTTTTTGTTTTGGTTAATAGGGCTACCGCCCCGATCTGATTCCCTTTCCTAAAACCACTACTGAAATCAGAGGCGACTTTCGGGATAAGCACAAAAGTCCCAGACCACCGCTCATTGAAAGTAGTATTCCAACCCAACCTCAGATTTATCCCGTATAAATTAGTTGCCGGAGAAGGAGAGGGACTTAAATCGACATTTATGGATGTTGAACTTAGGCCAAAGATTAGCGCATTATTATTATCGAGTACCAGGGGCAGATCCAAGTTTAAGTTCCATTCCTGTACAGCGGCTTCAATATTCGTGTCTTCGAGGGTTCGTTCAAAGGAAGAGGTATAGGAAAACGAGGCCAGATCAATGTGGTCTTGTCCGGTCACCATTAAAGTGCCGCTTAGGAAGACACTGAACAGAACCACTATTCGGGAAAAGCGAATGGACATCATTGCTGCGAAAGATACTTCTTTTGTTGAAGTCTTTGATTATTAATATAAAATTACTCGCTTGACTTAAATTGAAGTCGGGAGAAATAATGAATAAGTTGTAACTTTAGAAAAGTAAGAAATCAATACTATGAAAATTAGAATTAAGGGCGATTCTGTACGTTTTCGGCTTACCAAAACTGAAGTGGAAGAACTCTGTTCAAAGGGTTCTATTGAAGAAGTGACACATTTTAAGAATAAGTCATTTGTCTATGCCGTTAAACGAACTACTAAAGAGGGGATTTACACCACTTTTGAGCAAGATGCAATAACACTGCATGTTGATGAAAGACTATTGGACGGTTGGAATCACAACGATAAGGTCGGTTTTGATTACGTTGAGAAAATCGATTCAGAAACCACCCTAAGCCTCTTGCTGGAAAAGGATTTTGTTTGTCTCGATGAGCGCCTTGAAGACCAAAGCGACAACTATCCGAATCCCAAAATGGAATCCCAATATCAGGATCAATAAAGTAAGAATTGCAATATGCCGATTGAACCAAAACCCATTTCACGAAATGTATCCCAGCGAGGGCCTGAGGAGTTCTCAGATCTCAAGATAAAGGAACCTATGCAGATCGCTGCAGGCGTGGAAGGTGTTTATCAAGCCTTAAAGCATAGCTTCAAGGAAATGGGGGTAACACGTTCCATTCCAGCTTTATTTAAAATGAATCAGAAAGAAGGGTTCGACTGCCCCAGCTGTGCCTGGCCGGATCCCGAACATCCTTCGCCTGTGGCTGAATATTGTGAAAATGGCGCCAAAGCTTTGGCTGATGAAGCTACCACATCACATGTAGGAAAAGATTTCTTTGCAAAGTATTCGGTAGAGGAATTGTCCCGATTAACGGATTATCAAATCAACGGATTTGGCCGACTAACAGAACCTATGCTGCTCAAAGCAGATAGCTTGTATTATGAACCCATCAGTTGGGAAGCCTCATATGAATTAATCGCTGAACATTTACGCGGACTAGAAAATCCTGATGAGGCCATTTTTTACACTTCAGGACGATCGAGTAATGAAGCGGCATTTCTCTATGGGATCTTCGCTAGGGCCCTGGGCACAAACAATCTACCCGATTGCTCCAATATGTGCCACGAATCGAGTGGGGTGGCCTTGTCTGAAACGCTGGGAATAGGGAAGGGATCTGTAAAACTGGAAGATCTTTATGAAGCTGAAGTCATTCTGATAGCCGGACAAAACCCGGGAACAAATCATCCCAGAATGCTCAGTGCATTGGAGAAATGCAAGAAAAACGGCGGCAGGATTGTCAGTATCAATCCGCTGCTGGAAACCGGACTGGTCAATTTTAAAAACCCTCAATCGGTTACCGGAATGTTGAGTGGCGGGACACAACTGGCCGATGTACACCTTCCTGTAAAGATCAACCAGGATATCGCCCTGGTGAAAGCCATCCTGATAAAACTAAAGGCGCTGGACCAAGACAAGGGTACTGTTTTTGACCATCAATTTATCCGAGAGCATACCCAGGGCTACGATGCCCTTATGGAGGATCTCGAGAATTATGATCTGAACAAACTCATTGAGATGACCGGAGTAGGGGAGGCGGAAATTGACACCGTTGTGGAATACCTGGCCAAGGCCGAAAAGATTGTGGTTTGTTGGGCTATGGGTTTAACGCAGCATAAAAATTCGGTGGTCACCATTAAGGAATATGTCAACCTATTGCTTCTCAAAGGCGCCATCGGTAAACCCAACAGCGGGACATGCCCGGTAAGAGGGCATAGTAATGTGCAGGGCGACCGATCTGTGGGGATCATGCACTATGTGAACAAGACCTTTAATAAACGAGTTGAAAAGCACCTAGGATTTAAGGCTCCTGAACACGAAGGTCTTGACGTTGTAGGCGCCATGAAAGCCATGCATGAAGGCAAAGCAAAGGTATTTATGTGTTTAGGAGGAAACTTTGTGATGGCGGCTTCGGATACAGATTACACCGCAGAAGCTATACAGAGATGTGATTTAACAGTACAGGTGAGCACCAAATTAAATCGCTCCCACTTAGTGACAGGTCAGACTGCCCTTATTCTGCCTACGCTTGGACGCTCTGAAAAAGACATACAGGATGGCAGGGAACGCGAAATAACGACCGAAAACAGTATGGGCAGGGTAAGAGCTTCCAGAGGTATTTTAAAACCGGCTTCAGAAGAGCTCAAAAGTGAGATAGAGATTGTCACAGGTATTGCGGACGCCTATTTTAAGGGAAAACACCCAGTTGACTGGAAAGCTATGGGAATGGATTACGACCTGATCCGGGAGAAAATTGACCTGGTGGCCAAGGGATTTGATAAAACTGCGGAACGAGCCAAAGGAGTGGGGTATTACCTTCCCAACAATGCACGGGATCGGGATTTTAGCAAATTACCTGATGGTAAAGCCAAAATAAGCGTGAATCCTTTACCGGACCATAAATTGGAGCTGGACGAGTTTATATTAATGACGATAAGGTCTCACGACCAGTTTAACACAACCATCTATGGGATGGACGATAGATACAGGGGGATCTACAACGAACGCAGGGTACTTTTTATGAATAAGGAGGATATGGAATTCCTGAATTTAAAGAATAAAGACATTGTCAATCTCAGCAGTACCTATGATGGGATTAAAAGAGAAGCTTTCAGATTCAAAGTGGTTTCATATGACATCCCCCGCCGTAATTTGGCCGCGTATTTTCCGGAGACCAATCCTTTGGTACCCTTCAACCATTTTGCAGATCGAAGCAGAACGCCCATCAGCAAATCTGTTAAAGTACGGGTTGAGAAAGCAGAGTAGTGATATAAAATTGTAACAAATAGGCCAAAGAACTGTCCTATTCTATATACAAAATTCATCCATCATGAAAACGAACCAATCACCATTAAAGGGTGTGCTTTTTAGCACCCTGTTTTTATTATTCGCAACAGCCGTTTGGGCCCAACAGCAATTTACAGCTACCCAGTACCAGGAGGACCTGCGTTTCTTGCAGGAAAATATTCATAAAAATTTCCCCTTCCTTTTTAAAAAGACCACAGCAGAAGCCTTTGATAAACAAGTGGAATCGTTTTACGATGCAATTCCACAGATGGCAGACCATGAAGTGCTGGTGGGCTTTAATAAAATTGTTGCCTCCTTTGAATACGGGCATACCGTAATGGGTTATTGGGAAGGTGTTATTCCCTATCATGAATTACCAATAGTCTTGTATCAGTACGACGACGGGGTATTTCTCCAGGGGGTACACAAAGATTATAAAAATGCCTTGGGAGCCAAACTTGTAGCAATTGGAGGAGTCCCTACAGAGGAGGCTATTAAAAAGATGCGGCCGGTAGTCCCCGCAGAAAACGAGTCGTTCGCAAAGGCCTATGGGATCCATTACCTCACTTTTCCGGAGTTCCTGCATGCCCAGGGCATACTTAAAGAGATGAGCACGGAGGTGGTGCTTACCCTCGAAAAAGACGGAAAACAGTTTGAGCAAAAAGTACAAGGTGTACCTTTTGAACGCTTCCCCAGGCAATACGGAATGGTGGTCCCCGGTGAAGACTGGCTGGAGTCGCGCGACCTGAGTGAGACCCCACTTTATTTAAAGAATCTGGACAAGATCTATTACTACGAATACCTCGAGGACCAGAAAACGGTCTATGTTCGGCAAAGTCAGATTCAGGACGATTCCATACAGCCCATTCCCGAATTCTATGCAGAAGTATTCGATTTTATTGATACCCATGAGGTGGATAAACTTATTCTGGATGTACGCTTAAATGGGGGTGGAAACAACTATAAGAACAAACCGGTAGTGACCGGCGTGATCGCCAATAAAAAAATTAACCAGCCGGGGAAATTTGTGGTCATCATAGGCCGGCGGACCTTCTCGGCCTGCCAGAATCTGGTCAATGAACTCCATACGTATACCAATGCCATTTTTATTGGGGAACCAACAGCAGAGAACATCAATTTTTATGGAGATAATAACCCACTTACCCTGCCAAATACCCAGATGAAGGCCTATTTGTCCTTTGCCTGGTGGCAGGATAAACCCCAATGGGAGAACAGGCCCGCTCTGTATCCTCAGATAGCAACCGGACTTACCTTTGAGCAGTATCGCAGCAATCAGGATCCGGCTTTGGAGGCCGCTTTGGCGTATTCTGACGGTAATTTTATTGCTAACCCCATGAATTACTTCACCGAGTTATTTACAAGTGGGAAGGCAGACCAGATACAACCAGAGGCGGAGCGTATGTTAAAGGACCCCAGTTATCAATTCTTTGATTTCGAGGCCGAATTCAACAGGGCGGGCTATGCTATGATAAATAGTGAGCAGTACGAGGAGGCCTTTTTTATTTTTAAGTTAAATACGGAACTCTTTCCTGAATCTGCCAACGCCTGGGATAGTTTGGCGGAAGCCTATTGGAAAGCAGGGGATGTAGCTAAAGCAAAAGAGCTCTACAACAAGGCGATTGCACTAGATCCGGAAGGAGATATTGGGGATCATGCCAAGGCTAAATTACTTGAGATAGATAAAGACTAATCGAGTTTTGTAAATTCATAGGTATAATTGGTCAGGTCGAGTACGATATGGTAATTACCTTCCTTAATTTCAATATTATTCCCATCGGGAACTGCTGGTCCCTTTAAATAGCTATCCTGGCCAAAATCCGCACCCCAATTACGTAACCAACTGTCATTGCATCTGAATTTTACCGTACCCTTCTTTAAAAATAGTTGAGCTTCCCAGATTCCTCTTTCTGCATCTGTTTGTTGCATCGGGGTAGAAATTCCCCCTACGTCATCATATCCCCCGAGGGAGGTTCCTATAATACCCACGTTGTCATAAATCACTCGTACATCCGGGATATAGGCCTTTATCAGATTGAGGACTGCAGTTCCGTGATTGTATTTCGCCTGCGCACCCCTCCTATAGGCTATTTTCTGACTCCTATACGTTTTGATAATGGCTTGGTATTTCTCCGTCTTAAGGTCGTTTTGTAAGCGTAATAACCTCGCCTGACTGTAATAAAGGGGATCGTCCGTGTTCCATCCTTCGTTCAGATCTTCGCGATTGAGCTCAGGATAGGCCAGATCCTCCGAAATAAGAAAACTTGTTAGTATATCAGTGCTGATTTCAAAAGGGTTGGTTTCCGCGCTTCGGATTAGATTTAAATAGCCTGTAATCTGTTTAATTAACTCATTCCGAGATGTATTAGCATAATCGGAATTAAGATCATTTGCATAGAAATGGGCATCAGACTGGTAGGATCTAAAATTGTCAAATGATGCATTGTACAGAGAATAGGGCAAGTATTGTATAGGAATAGAGTCGGGTGTGTTAATTATGTTATCCAGAAGTTCAATATGGTAGCTCATATAATCGAGCTGGTTACTGAATTTATCCACATCATAGATGATCGCATTGTACAATTGCTCTAAAATGACATTGAATTCGATCTCTTCCTTGCGTTTTTCGTTCCAATTCTGAAGCTGGAGGGCCATAAAGATACCGATCATGATCAGGGCTACTTCCCCAAAGGCATAGCGGAAATACCTTCTGAATTGATTATCCTGAGCCAATTGTTTTCTGATTCTCCTGAAAAAATTGAGCATAACTTTAGGTTGGTTCCTTTAAAGCTAGGTTAAATTTTACAAATAAGTGTAATTCTTTATCCCTAGAAGTACTTCTGAATTGGGCGACCTGTGGAATTATTGTAATTTCATAATTCTGGTAAAACACAAATCTGATGAAAGAGATAAGACTATTTATAATCCTGCTGCTGGTATTGACTACAGCCTGCCAAACGGGCAAGAAAGAAAAAAGTGAGGAGAAAGCACTAGCCATGGACGTGCCTAAGGTAGTTACTAGCGACATTGAAGCGGGCATTAAGGCCAACATAGATAAAAGGGTAGAAGAGGGGGGAGGCTACTTTAATATGAGTACGGATGAGGGTGATCTCCGACTACAATTAGTGCGGGTTCATACGGAATATCTTTCGAATTTGGGGCCGAGGCGACATTTTGCCTGTGTAGATCTGGCCGATGTTAGTGGAGATGTATACGATGTGGATTTTTTCCTCGAAGGAGATCCGGGCAGTATGACGGTTACCGAAACAACGCTTCATAAACTCAACGGCAAACCTTTTTACACCTGGAAACAGCGGGAGGATAAAACCTGGTATAGAAAACCCATAGAAAATGCCTCCAA
>JABDQM010000043.1 GCA_013042315.1 Flavobacteriaceae bacterium
TGAAATTGGTGTTGTCTGTAAAGAGGATTACTCTTCCACGCCCCATCCTGCTCGTTTTAAAGGGTACGCTATTGGAAATTAAGGCAGCGTTCTCTTCTGAAATATATCCACTCATCAAAGGTGATGAGGTGTACTGAATGGGATTGTTGTAGCTGTCTTTCTCAGGTTCAAGGTAGATATTACTATTTCTAAACATGGGAAGGGTATTGTTCTTATAGCCAAAATTGACAGGGTGAGATCTGTCTATTCGGGCATTAAATATCGCTCCTCCGGTGACTTGCGCTCCCCTAAAATCCTGTCTGTCTCCAAAAGAAACATTCTTGGCAACCAGGGTGCTGTCTTTCTTAAATTTTAGATCCAGGAATTCCTGTTGTTGAAACCAATTGGCCGTTGTTCTGAAGCCTATCAGTGTACCTCCGTCTTTAACCCATTCCTTGAGTTTTTCAGCAACTGATTTGTTGAGTCCGCCACTGCCCCAGCTTCCCGGGATAATAATATCGGTATAAGAGCTCAGATCAGCACGCCCGAGGTACTCCGTATCGATTTTTGTCAGTTTTATGTCGTAACGCGTATCAAATAAGTGCCAGATCTCTCCTGCATCGTAGGATCTAATCCCTTCTCCTACAATAAGGGCTATCTTTTGTTTTTCAACCGGTTCAAAATCGCCACTTCCCAGATCAATTCCTCTGGTAACGCCGGTATTGACCGCCGTGATATCCAGGTAACTCTCCTCAGCGACCTTTTTCAGGAAAGTGTAAAGTTCTCCCTTGTTGAGTTCCTGATTTTGTACCGGGATCATTACCGTTCCGTAATCGTAGTTCACCCCTCCCATACTAAAGGGATACTGAGCGATTTTGGCACGCAATCCTTTCTCGAGGATCATATTGAGCGCCTTCGGGGTATAGTACTCATGCCATTCAAACAGGTAGGCATAGGAACTCTCGTTGCTGACCGATCCTGTAAGCGCTTCGAGTTGAGGGATCTCCGGCCCGGCATTGGAAAGCGACGTAAGCTCGGCGTAATCCAAATTAAAAGACAGGGGAAATGTCCATGCGGAGATATCGTAAAAAAGACTGTCAGTAAAAGTGGTTCTTTTTTCAAACATGGCCTTAATCAGCCTGTGGTTCTTTTGCTCCAAGGGCACTACATAACTACTTCCCTTTTTGTATTGTTTTCCTCCGAGGGTGATATCTCTGCTCACCTCATGGAATTTGATATTCTGTCTCTCCAGAATTTCAGCCATATGCCATGTTTTGGCTGCGTCTTTGGCGTCTCCGAAAATAAACCCCTTGGTTTTACTCCTTCCGGCTTCAACCCGCAGATCCTTGTAAAAATCGCGCTGATAATTCAATAGTTTGGTGCGCATATTTTGTGCAGCCTCAACGGTGGACAGCGCAGTGGTAAACTGATTTCTAATCGTAAAGGGGAAGGTCAACAAGCCATTTTCACTTTCCTGGATATGCCCCCTGGAACTTGCCTGCTCGAACAAAATACCAATACTTCCTACAACATCAGGAAAGGTAGAGCCCTTACCGTAATAGTAATCATCGTAGTTTTCTTCGGAATAATAAAGCGAACCGATCTTATCAAGTGCTTTAGCGTGGTAGGTACCAATCTCAGCAGTTAATTCCTGATTCATTTTAGGGGTTAGAGGATGTACCCGACTCGGCTCACCGGGTTGAAAGAAAAAAGTAGAATTCGTTCCCATTTCATGGTGGTCAGTCAGGATGTTGGGCAGCCAGCGATGAAAAGTTGTTATACGGGCCCTGCTTTCGGGAAGCTGAACCGGGAGCCAGTCCCGATTGATATCAAACCAGTAGTGATTGGTTCTGCCCCCTGGCCAAACTTCGTGATACTCGCGTTCGTTACCATCGGGGTTGAGGTTCATGCTCCTGTTGGTATTGGCCCAATAGGCGAACCTTTGAAGGCCGTCTGGATTGTAGGAAGGATCCATCAAGATTACAGTATTATTTAGCATTGCATCTATCTGTGGTCCCTGAGCTGCTGCCAGGTAGTAGGCGTAAGCTAAACCTGCATTGGCCCCGCTGGGTTCATTTCCGTGCACGGAAAATCCTTGATACACTACAATCGGCATGTTGTCCACACTTGTTGAAGTACCAGCTGTTTCACTAAGGGCAAGGTGTTGCTGCCTGATGGTTTCCAGATTATTGTGGTTTTGAGGGGAGGTTACGGTCAACAAAAGAATAGGCCTGCCCTCAAAAGTGGTACCTCTGTTCTCTATGGTAATCCGATCACTTGCCTCAGCCAAGGTTTGCATATAAAACATAAGCTTGTCATGCGTCACGTGCCATTCTCCAACCTCGTGACCAATAACATCGGCCGGTTTTGGGATGGCGGGATCATAGGTGAATTCCTGCGGCAGGTAGTAATCCAACGTGAGCTCTTCCTGAGCGAACGTAATTGAAGTAAACAGAAGACAGAGAAGGAGAGTAATTCTTTTCATTTCAGGTTTTGATTAGTGATCGCTAAAGGTAATCAATACTTAAGCTAAGCACAAACAGCTAAGTGTTTAAAATAGCCATTTGGCCATAAAAAAAGACCTTCAAAAAGAAGGCCTATATTTGAATTAGTTAGTTAAAAAACATCTTATATGTCATCGAAATCGACATCGGTAAAATTGTCGAGAGGTTTCTTTTCCGATGGCGCTTCACTTTCTTCTTTCTTAAAGTCCTTCTGGTGTCTTTCCGAGATCACCTCATGGCCTTTTTCGGCAATGATGTAATCCATCATCTCCTCCATGTTTTCACGGAAGGCCTGGAAGTCCTCTTTATAGAGGTAAATCTTGTGTTTTTTATAGTGGAAGGAGCCATCGTCATGGGTAAACTTTTTACTCTCGGTGATGGTCAGGTAATAATCGCCGGCTTTGGTACTTCTAACATCAAAAAAATAAGTTCTTCTTCCGGCTCTTAATACTTTCGAGAATATTTCTTCTTGTTCGATCAAATCTTTATCGCGCATTTTTACCGTTATTGTTAGATTTTTCCTATAAAGTCATCAAAAATGTAAAAAAAAAGCTAATTCAGCAACATTTTTCTAGTTTTCTTTCTCAGAGAGCTGATGGGCGTAAAGTTCCTTGTAATACCCTTCCTGTTCCACTAGTTGTTCATGTGAACCCTGCTGTAAAATTCGTCCTTCGTCTAGTACTATGATCTTATCCGCATTCTTGGCAGAAGATACTCGGTGACTAACAATAAGCGTCGTTCGGTTTCTCGAGGCTTTCTTGAGATTTGTGAGAATCGCCTCTTCTGTTTCTGTATCTACAGCAGACAGACAGTCGTCAAAAAGGTAGATTTCGGGATCTTTTAAAAGAGCCCTTGCAATAGAAACCCTTTGCTTTTGTCCACCACTCAGCGTAATTCCCCTTTCCCCCAATACAGTATCATATTTTTTGGAAAAGCCCATAATATTCTTGTGTACTACGGCCATTTTAGCAACCGTTTCCACGTCCTGTTCTGTAGCTGATTCTTTCCCAAACCTGATGTTGTTCGCAATAGAATCAGAAAACAAAAAGGCGTCCTGGGGAACGGCCCCTATAGAGCTCCTAAGACTTTCCAGATTTAGCTTCTTTATAGGCGTACCATCTATTCTTATCTCCCCCGAACTCACGTCATACAAACGGGCTATCAGGTCGAGAATAGTCGATTTCCCAGAACCGGTCTTCCCCAGGATAGCGACAGTCTGCCCGTCTTCAACTTTAAAGGAGAGTTCTCTCAGAGCTGTAATATTGGTATCCTCGTAAGTAAAGCTAACGCGGTCAAATTCGATTTCCCCGTTTATTGGTGTTTCTACCTCAATTTCATTCTTGAGATCGGGTTCTACTTGCAGGAACTCATTGATTCGTTTCTGAGAAGCTTCAGCTCTTTGAACAAGAGATGTTAACCAACCTACGATGGCTACAGGCCAGGTAAGCATATTCACATAAAGTATGAATTCGGCGATGGTACCTATTGATTCAATGTTGCCGTTTATGTATTCCCTTCCCCCTATATAGATCACAAAAACGTTGCTAATCCCAATCAGCAGGATCATCAGCGGAAAGAACCAGGCGTCAACTTTTGCCAGGTCCATACTTCTGTTTTTTCCTTCCAAAGACAGCTGGGTTCCTTCAGCATTAATTTTAGGTTCGAGCGTGTAGGCTTTTATCACAGATACTCCCGAAAAAGTTTCCTGTGCAAAAGTGGAGAGCGTGGATAAGAACTCCTGCACTTTAGTACTTCTTTTATGGATGATCTTACTGATCTTATAGATCAAAACCGACAATATGGGCAACGGAAGAAGTGCGTAAAAGGAAATGGTGGGAGCTTTGATAAACATCAGAGGAATCAGACAGACAAAAAGTGTTAGCGTCTGCATCCCATACATAATGGCCGGACCGGCATAAAGGCGCACCTGACTCACATCTTCGCTAATCCTGTTCATGAGGTCACCAGTGCGGTTTTTTTTGTAAAAACTGAGGTTCAGCAGTTGATAATGGTCGAATACTTCATTTTTTAAATCGTACTCGATGTAACGCGAGACATTGATGATGGTTTGTCTCATCAAAAAGGTAAAAAAGCCTGAAAGCAGGGCGGCTCCAACGATAATCAGAATGTACTCGAGCAATAGGGAGGTCGCCTCGGGTTTGGGCATCGTACCCTCTAGGTATTTCTCTACCACCTCGATGGAATTTTTGACGTAAGAAGGCATCACCAGTTGGAAAACCCTGGCGGTTATTGTGATGATAATACCAAGAAATAATTTGAACCAGTATTTTTTGAAGTATTTATTGAGGTGTTTTAATTCTTTCATAGTATAGGTTCACCGCACTCAATTGTAGAGCTCGTCAAAGATAGGGCATTCACAAGAATACAAATGTTATAAAAGGTATAAGATAATATGTTCCGCTATGAAGCATCATTTAGAAGTAATGCCTATTTTTGCAGAGCGATTTAGTTATACTTAAAGTTCTTTAGACATGCTAACAAGAAGGCAGTTGCGGGTGAAAGTAATGCAGTGTATTTATGCGATCACTCAATCCAGGGAAGATTCCCTAGATAAACAGGAGAAATTTCTCCGCCTGAGCATCGAAAACACCTATACTCTTTATCTTTTAATGTTGTGCCTGCTGAGAGAGCTCCACGCGATGGCGCTCCACCACGTAGCGCATGATTTAAAAAAATACATGGCTTCTGCGGCCGATGAATTCCCAGACAAAAAGAAATTCGTCAATAACCGACTCTTACTTCAGTTGGTTGAGAATCCCTCCCTTGACGAAGAATTGAAACGCCGGAAAATAAAGGGGTGGTATCTCAATGAAGATTATGTCAAAATAGTTTTTAAGGAAATCGTTTCGAGTAGATTATACGCTTCTTACATGAAAAAGGAAGGGAACTCCTATGGGGAAGACAAGAATCTGATCATCGAGCTGTTCAGAGAGGTGATCGCCCCCAATGAGAAGCTTTACGAATTCTTCGAAGACGATAAACTCACATGGGTAGATGACATTCCTTTGGTGAACACCTTTATTCTGAAGCAATTAAAAAATGTAAAGCAAGATCAGTCACAGGGCTATTTTCTACCCCCTTTGCTGAAAGATGAAGAGGACATGGAGTTTGCCGGAAAATTACTTTCAAAAACTTTACTTCAGAATAAAACACTGGAAGAAGAAATACAAGCTAAGACCCCCAACTGGGATAAGGACCGAATTGCCGATATTGATTCCATTCTCCTAAAGATGGCCATATGTGAGCTCCTTAACTTTCCATCTATTCCTGAACGGGTGTCTATCAATGAGTATCTCGAGATTGCCAAAGAGTATTCAACACCAAAAAGTAGCATCTTCATCAATGGTATTCTAGATAAACTTGTAAAGGAATACAAGAGCAATGGAAAACTAAAAAAAGCCGGGAGAGGACTTCTGTAAGCAATTATTCATTAATTTTGCAGCAAAATCTTTAAATCTAGTTGTATGAAAAGAATATTTTTAGCCCTTGGGGTGGTCAGTATGATCGGTTTTGTATCCTGCAAGGAAAAGGCTTCAAACAAAATTGAAACGGCAAACGTTCAGGTTGCCGCAGAAAGAGATCAGGCAGCGAAAAACCTGCCGGTAATGACCTTTGATAAATCCGAACACGATTTCGGAACGATCAGTCAGGGAACTCCGCAAGAAACTATTTTTTCATTTACAAACACAGGTAATGCTCCTTTGATCATTACTAATGCTACCAGCAGTTGTGGTTGTACTGTACCAGAGTACCCAAAGAACACACCTATTGCTCCGGGAGAAACAGGGGAGCTATTGGTTAAGTTCAACGGAACCGGACAGAACCAGGTTACCAAAACGATTACTGTTTCTGCCAACACAGAAAAGGGATCAGAATTACTCAGGATAAAAGCTTTTGTTCAGCCTAGTAGCGGAGCTCCTGCGGCTAATTTAGGTCCGGTTAAATAAGATTAAAACTCAAGAAGAATTATGAGCGAGATAGGGAATTTCCTGCCGATGATTCTGATTTTTGTTGTGGCGTATTTCTTTATGATACGACCTCAGATGAAAAAACAGAAAGATGAAAAGAAATTTGCGGCAGCATTAAAAAAAGGAGACAAAATTGTCACCAAAAGTGGCCTTCACGGGAAGGTTATTGATCTCAATGACAAGGATGCATCCTGCATCATTGAAACAATGGCCGGAAGATTGAAGTTCGATCGCTCAGCCATTTCCATGGAAATGAGCAGTAAGCTAAATGCACCCAGTAAATAGATCACTGGGTCAATCACAAATAAAACCGGTAGCTAAATGTTACCGGTTTTTTTATTTTATCTTTTAGCTAAGGGAGGCAAAGATTAACGGTATCTATCATTAATACCCAAGCCTTCTCTGATCATTGGGAGTATCTTTGCTAGTCGACTCTGTTTCGTCTTAAGTTGTTTTGCCGATTCGATATACTCGCAATACTCACGTTGCTTGTAGGGAGTAAGTTGCTTAAAAGCTTCTTTAAGCCTGGAATCTTTTTCTAAAACTTGGTGTAATTCTGCCGGGATTTCTGTCTTTTTCTTTTTGTCCAGCTTGTGAATAAGCCCTTTTTTCTGATTCTCTATGGCTTCGGTCATATAAGCCAGTACAATTTCTGGTATGATTTCATCGGATGAGCTGAATGTGTAATGGCGCATGGCCTTGGTTTTGCCTTCCTGAGCATTCTCGAGTACGCCTTGAGGGTCTTTTAAAAAGCAGCCGTTGAAGAACCAAATCCCGAAATGAGATTTGAAGGAGGTGATACCAAATACATTTTTGCCTTTCAAGGTATAAACCGGAGTTCCCCATTTGAGATCCTCCTGAAGCTCGGTCTGTAGCGCCAATCCTCTTAAACGATCCAGCCCCTCTTTAAAAGTACCTTCCCTGTTGTAAAACGCTTCAATTTTCGCCTTGCTCACCGATTTGCTGTTAGAATTTCTTCGCAGTAAGTTCGCAAATTTTGACAATAACTTCAACTGCCTTTTCCATACTTTCTAAGGGGACATATTCATATTTTCCGTGAAAGTTGTGTCCGCCGGCAAAGATATTGGGGCATGGTAAACCCATATAGCTCAGCTGAGAGCCATCCGTGCCTCCCCTGATCGGTTTAATAAGGGGTTTTATTCCTAAGCTCTTCATTGCCTCTTCAGCGATCTCAACAATATGATAAACAGGTTCTACTTTCTCTTTCATATTGTAGTATTGATCTTTCATTTCCAGAACAACCTCTCCCGGCCTTTCTTTGTTGATTGCTGCAACCAGATCTTCCAGTAGGCGCTTACGCTTCTGGAATAAGCCCTTGTCGTGATCGCGGATGATGAGCTCCATTTTCGCCAGTTCTATACTACCTTCTAAGTTGTAAATGTGAAAAAAGCCTTCACGACCTGAGGTTTTCTCAGGTACTTCCTCTACGGGGAGACGGCTGGCCAGATCGGTAATTATCCCTATGGCATTTACCATTTTGTTTTTTGCGTAGCCGGGATGTACACTCTTACCCTTTGCTGTAATTTTGGCCATCGCTGCGTTAAAATTCTCGTATTCCAGTTCGCCAATCTGACTTCCATCCATAGTATAGGCCCAGGAGGCACCAAAGGATTTTACGTCAAAATGATGAGCTCCCCGTCCAATTTCTTCATCTGGGGTAAAACCAATCCGGATCCTTCCGTGTTTTATTTCCGGATGTGCCAGCAGGTATTCCATGGCAGAGACAATTTCGGTAACCCCCGCTTTGTCATCAGCTCCCAACAAGGTAGTTCCATCGGTTACAATTAAGGTCTGCCCTTTGTATTGAAGCAGGTCCTCAAAATAATCAGGTGATAAAACGATGTTCTCTTTTTCGTTAAGCAGAATGTCTTTTCCATCATAGTTTTTAATAATTCTGGGATTTACCCCCGTAGCGGTAAAATCAGGAGAAGTATCGTAATGAGAGACAAAACCTATGGTGGGTACTTCTTCTTCTATATTGGAAGGAAGGGTAGCCATAATATAGCCGCGTTCGTCTAAAGTGACATCCTGAAGCCCTATAGCCTTTAATTCTTCAAATAACATCTTTGCAAGAACCCACTGTTTTTCAGTACTAGGCGTCAAATCCGAATGGGGATCACTTTGGGTATCGATTTGGACATATCGAAGAAATCGATCGAGTATAGCTTCCATTTTAAGTCAGTTTTTAGCAAAAGTAGCCTTTCATTTTGAACAGGCAAGACGGATATTCTCCGTTGCTAATAACTAATTGAATATGAAAAAGTTGGATAAATTAAGGAGGGGAGAGGCATATTTCACTACCTTATTAGACTAATCACTCAAATAAACAACTTATGAAAAAAGATTTACTATTGCTAGTTTTCCTTTTTGTAGGATCTGTTTCTCTGCTACACTCGCAGATTACAGGAACTGTAAGGGATGAAGACGGAACACCATTACCCGGTGCCTCTGTAGTAAAAAAGGGGACCCAGGTAGGAACAACTACTGATTTTGACGGAAACTTCAGTATTGATGCGATTATCGGAGACAGGCTTATTGTTTCCTACATTGGGTATCAGCCCAGAGAAGTACAGGTGAATAGTACCATTATGTCCATAACTCTGATCTCGGGTGTCGAGTTGTCAGAAGTGGTCATCACCGGCTCAAGAAATCCAAACCGGACAGCTACTGAAAGCACGGTACCCATTGATGTGATCGATGTTAAAGAATTAGCTTCTGCAGCACCTCAGGTGAATTTAAATCAAATTCTGAATTATGTAGCTCCGTCTTTTACCTCAAATACCCAAACCATATCCGACGGAACTGATCACATTGATCCTGCTTCCCTCAGGGGATTGGGTCCCGATCAGGTATTGGTTCTGATTAATGGAAAAAGAAGACATACCTCTTCTCTCATCAATGTGAATGGCACATTTGGTAGGGGGAGTGTGGGTACCGACCTGAATGCGATTCCAACCGCAGCCATCCAACGTATTGAAGTTCTCCGAGACGGTGCAGCTGCACAGTACGGGTCTGATGCGATCGCAGGGGTTATTAATATTATCCTGAACAAAACGGTTGATGAATTGCTGATCAATGTCACTTCAGGGGCTAATTTCTCAAAAAATGCAAATGATCAAACCGGGGGAGTTGACGGAGCGACTACCAACATTGCGGGAAGTTATGGTATTCCCATGGGTGAAAACGGAGGATATTTAACGCTCTCCGGAGATTTTGACGTACGCCAGGAATACAGCAGAATGAAAGAGTGGGAAGGCGATGTCTTTAACCTGTACAATACCGTAGAACGTTTTGCGCAGGCCGATGGAGCCGATCTCTCTTTATTACTAGACGATGATGTAACCGATGTACTGCAGTATGCCAATGCCGCGGGAATAGATACCCAGGGGGCAACTACAAAAGCCGATTTACAGCCCATTCTATCTGCGGACAATACAACTGCCGAATTAGCTGCAAGAGGCCTTGAACGCAGTGATTTTAATATGAGGGTAGGTCAGTCAGCCTTGCGGGGAGGTCGCTTTTTTGCGAACTTTTCTCTTCCCTTAGACGATAACGGAACCGAGCTCTATTCCTTCGCAGGTCTGAGTTCAAGAACCGGGAATTCAGCCGGTTTTTACAGATTGCCGAATCAAAGCAGAACCTATACACCGGCCTATTTTAATGGCTTTCTTCCCGAAATCAATTCGAATATTAAAGACCAGTCGATTTCTGTTGGAATCAAAGGGATGATCGGAGATTGGAATGTTGACCTGAGTAATACCTACGGGAAAAATTCCTTCCTTTATGTAATAGGCAATACCTATAACGCTTCACTTCAAAACGCTTCCCCAACTACTTTTGATGCGGGTGGCTTTTCATTCTCTCAGAATACCGCCAATTTGGATGTTTCTAAGTTTTACGATGATGTCATGAGCGGTTTAAACGTCGCATTTGGGTCGGAGTACCGTCTTGAGAACTACAGCATCGTTCCCGGTGAGGAAGCTTCTTATGCGCAGTATACGGCCAATGGAGAAGTAATTAAATTGGCATCCCAGCAGCCGGCGGTCGACTTTTTTGACAATTCGCGGCCGGGAGGGTCTCAGGTTTTTCCTGGATTTTCTCCCACTAATGCTCTTGCGAGAGAACGGAGTAGTGTAGCGGGGTACTTAGACCTGGAAGCCGATTTTTCAGAGGCTTTCCTAGCGAGTTTTGCCACGCGTTATGAGAATTACAGCGACTTTGGCTCAACGATGAATTTTAAGTTATCCACCCGGATCAAAGCTTCTGATAATTTGAATATTCGCGGAGCAGTCAATTCCGGTTTTAGGGCTCCATCGCTGCATCAGCTGAATTTTAATTCCACCTCAACGATTTTCGATAATCTCGGGAATCCCCAGGAAGTAGGAACTTTTTCAAATGACAGTAAAGCAGCGAGTTTATTGGGAATCCCTGAGTTAAAACAGGAGATCTCTAAAAGTGTGAGTCTGGGCCTTACGTCCAAAATTCCCTCAGCCAACTTAACGGTAACTGTAGATGGGTATTTTGTTAAGATCGACGATAGAGTGGTCTATACCGGCCAATTTTCCGGTCCGGGCACGGGAACCGAACTCGATCTTCTTTTAAGACAGGCCAATGCTACAGCTGCCTCATTCTTTGCCAATGCGATAGATACCGAATCTAAAGGGTTGGATATAGTGGTTACCCACGATGCCTTTTTTGGTGCTGGATGGAGACTTAAGACCGATCTGGCAGGAACCTTTTCCAAAACTAAAAAAGTAGGTGATATCAATGCTTCTCAAGTTTTAAGAGATGCAGGTCTTGTAGACACCTACTTCCCTGAAGACAGCAGGGTTTATCTGGAACAGGCCGTTCCAAGGACTAAAGTAAACCTGACAAATAGCCTATTGTCTGACAAGTGGGTAATTTTTCTGAGAAACGTATTTTTCGGAGAGGTGACAGAGGCGACCACCACAGTGGCAAACCAACAGGATTTTGGTACTAAAATAGTGACAGATCTCTCTGTAGGGTATAAAGCTTCCAATGAGTTGACCCTGACGATAGGAGCAAATAATATTTTGGATGTGTATCCCGACCGCGCCGATCCGGCATTCGGAAACCGTAGTGGGGGAAGATTTGATTGGTCCAGAAGATCACAACAGTTTGGGATAGCAGGTAGATTTCTGTTTGCCCGACTTAGCTTTTCTTTGAAATAAGCTAACAATTTAAAAGTGAAAAGGCCTTCTTAACAGAGGGCCTTTTTATTTTTGGCTGGAAGAGATACTAATTTGATTATAAACAAGTTTAAACATTTAGATGGACAGATTGAAAAACGAAATATGAAAAAGATATTTTCAAGTTTGATTTTTATCGCGATGGGATGTTTAGTTCAGGCCCAGGAAAGCGATTGTATGCTCGGGTTGGGAGGGAGCAATACAGAGACTATCGTCCAGGTTTTTCAGTTAAACGAGGAGCAAATCGGGCAGTTAAAGGAATGGCAAGCCGAATTATCGATGACCAACAAGGTCTATCAGGAAGATATCCGAATACTTTTTGATACCCATCCACAAAGCACTACTAAGGAACTAGAAGAGTTGGCCAACAAATACAGGGTATTAAAAGATCAGATTCTCGAAAACGCCAGAGCCTACGATATTAAAATGTTGAAACTCTTCAATCCAAAACAATACGAGCGATATATAGAATTGTGCGCCAGTGCAAGAAGAATTCCTTATAAAGTTGTTCCCCAACCTTTCCCTGTGAAAGATCCTGAATAATTGATTCCAATATTTTACCTCTCCGGGGGCTATATATGGTTTCTGAAGTTTGTATTTTTGCCATTCAAAAGGCTTTATGTACCGCTACTTCATCAGACCCTTACTCTTTTTATTCGACCCTGAAAAAGTCCATCATTTCTCTTTTGTTTCCATAAAGTGGTTGAGCAAACTCGGATTATCGGGATTATTCAGGAAACTATACCTCCTGGAAGACCCTGGGCTGGAAAGGGAAGTCTTCGGTTTAAAATTTAAAAACCCTGTAGGCCTCGCGGCCGGCTTTGATAAAAATGCGGTGCTGTATAATGAACTTTCTAACTTTGGATTTGGGTTTGTTGAAATAGGCACCCTTACTCCTAAGCCACAAGAGGGGAATCCTAAAAAAAGACTTTTCAGATTAAAAACAGACCAGGCGATTATCAATAGAATGGGTTTCAATAATGAAGGGGTTGAAGCTGCCGTAGAACGCCTGAAGAAAGAGCATCGTGTTTTGATTGGGGGGAACATCGGGAAAAATAAAGTTACACCGAACGAAAAGGCTGCGGAAGATTATCTCAGCTGTTTCAGATCGCTCTTTTCCTACGTTGATTATTTTGTGGTTAATGTGAGCTCTCCCAACACTCCGGGATTAAGAGAATTGCAGGAAAAGGCGCCTTTGACTGCTTTACTGAAGTCACTTCAGGAAGAAAATATAAAACTCGCCAAGGAACAGAATAGGAAAAGGCGGCCTCTTTTATTGAAAATAGCCCCGGATCTCAGTGATGCGCAGTTACTGGACATCATTGAAATTGTAACAGATACGGCTACGGATGGGGTAATTGCAACGAATACTACCATCGACAGGCAGGGTCTAAAATCGGATGCCGAGCTGTTAAACGAGGCTGGGGGTCTTAGCGGTAAACCTTTGAGAAACAGAAGTACCGAGGTCATCAGCTTCCTTCATAAGGAAAGCAAGGGAGCTTTTCCTATTATCGGGGTAGGAGGGATCCATACCCCAAAAGATGCACTGGAGAAACTCGATGCAGGAGCCAGCCTGATTCAATTGTGGACGGGCTTTGTCTACGAGGGCCCCGCAGTGGTGAAAAGGATCAATAAAGCTCTTTTGTCAGGCACGGTCTAGTGTGTCCAATAATCCACTACCAGAACATCCTCAAGTACAGGCTCTAAGACTTCCCCGAAGGCCTTGTGATGAGGGTTGGGAAGGTAAGAATCCCTGTCTTCAGTGCTGTTAAAGGTCAAGAAGAAGCAATGGGTGTAACCTTTGTCTAGTCCTTCAGGACTATTGTTCACTCCCCATTCCAGAGAGACAATTTGGGGTATTTTTGATTTCAGATCAACGAATGACTTTTGAACTATCCTTATATCTTCTTCGCTGGTCTGAGCCTTGAATTTTAGCAAAACCACATGGCGTAGCACACTGTCCTTCACTAATTCACTAGATAGAGGAACATCTGTTTTACTCATAGCTGAAGTTTTAAAGTTGAAGGTGTTTATACAGAGCACAAAGGCAATAGTTCCAAATAGAAATTTCATGGAAGAATTTTTTGTAATATATAAAAATGTACGTTTGTTTGTCTGAACTAC
>JABDQM010000367.1 GCA_013042315.1 Flavobacteriaceae bacterium
GCCACATAAAATTGAAAAAAGGCATGGCAAGGCGGTAGGGCAGCTTTGCCATCAGCGACATTTTCTGAGAAGGATTTCGAGGAATCCGGCAAAACACTTGGGTTCCATGCCGCCACCATCATCCTTCTGCTGTCGGGATTGTTTTTTAATTTATCGATAAGATCTTTTATCTGGTCGATTCCGTCACCGTTCCAATTTCGCCATTGGTAACCGTAAACCGGCCCTAATTCCCCATTTTCATCTGCCCATTCATTCCAAATCCGTACGCCGTTCTCCTGCAGGTACTTCACGTTTGTATCGCCTTTCAGGAACCACAACAATTCATGTACGATGGATTTAAGGTGAAGTTTTTTTGTGGTGACCATTGGGAATCCCTCTTTGAGGTCGAATCGCATTTGGTACCCGAACACCGAAATGGTTCCGGTTCCGGTACGGTCACTTTTTTTATTTCCTTTCTCCAGTACGTGATTGAGCAGGTCGTGATATTGCTTCATGAAATAAATAGATTTGATCTTGCTGTAAAATTAGAAAAACCTTCCCTTAGTAAAAATTGGGAATGCGTGCTTCTTGTGAAAACTTATTAACGAAAGTGATAAAGGAACTACCCGAGGATCATCCCGGCGAATGTGGCGGAGAGAAGAGAGGCCAGCGTTCCACCTAACACGGCTTTCATACCGAATTCGGATAGCGTCTTGCGTTGTCCCGGGGCGAGAGATCCAATTCCCCCGATCTGAATACCGATGGAAGCAAAATTGGCGAAGCCGCAGAGCATATACGTCGCCATGATAATCGATTTGTTGAATGTAAAGTGGTTCCCACTGCTGAAATCCTTAAGCTCGGCCAATTGGATGTACCCCACAAATTCGCTGGCCGCCAGTTTTACACCTAAAAGCTGACCCATCAGCAAAATATCCTGAGAATTCACACCGATCAACCACATCAGAGGTGCAAAAATAACCCCGAGAATAGCTTCCAGTGAAAGTTGCTCATAAACTGAGTTTGCAGCTATCCATTCATTGACACTAGTCAAATCACCCGCCCAGCCAAGAATACCGTTGATCATGGCAATAAAGGCAACAAAGACTAAAAGCATGGCGCCCACATTTACCGCAAGTTTGAGTCCTTCCGTGGTACCATTGGCAATTGCATCAAGAATATTTGATCCGATCTTTTCTGTGGAAACCTGTATGTCTCTACTTACATCCTCTGTTTGCGGATAGAGGATCTTTGAGATCACAATAGCTCCGGGCGCTGCCATTACCGAGGCCGCGATAAGGTGCCGGGCAAATTCGAGGCGGAGCTGTTCGTCATTTCCTCCCAGGAAGCCAATGTAGGCCGCGAGTACCCCTCCGGCCACGGTTGCCATTCCACCGATCATTACCAAGAGGATTTCAGACTTATTCATTTTCTCCAGATAAGCCTTGATCAACAAAGGCGCTTCTGTCTGCCCTAAAAAGATGTTTCCGGAAACACTGAGACTTTCAGCACCGGAAATGCCAAGAAATTTGGTGAGCAACCAGGCGAGTCCTTTGACGATCTTTTGAATGATTCCCAGATAATAAAGAACCGACGTTAGCGCAGAAAAGAAAATAATGGTCGGCAGGATCTGAAAAGCAAAAATATAACCAATGTTTGGATTGTCGAGATTCAGCAGACCCCCGAAGATAAACTCGCTTCCTGCCATGGTATATTTCAGGATTTCATTAAAAAACTGCCCTAGTTTATTAAAGAACCACTGAATTGCCGGTACTTTTAAAATACCGACGGCAAGGGATAATTGTATCCCCAGGCCTATTCCGGTGGTTTTCCAGTTGATAGCCTTCCTGTTAGAAGAAAAGAGATAAGCTATCAGTAATAAGGCAAGCATTCCTAGGGCTCCACGCCAGAGGCTGTCTAGTGAAAATCCCTGGTTTGCAATGATCGGACTTACGATATCCGGAGTAACTTCCTGAGTTGATAAAATAGAAATCGGGCTTATGCTGTCTGATGGGATACTGTCATTTGAAGGAGAATCCTGTCCAAAACCAGGGGATAACAGCATCATAAAAAGGAAAAGAATCCAAATTCCTGGCTTCATACGGTGTGGGCTAGTAAATCATTTACGTTTGGAAATTTCGTCCCGTAGTCGGGCCGCCTTTTCATAGTCCTCATTGGCGACAGCTTTATCCAATTCCTTGTGAAGTTCATCCATGCTCAATTCCTTGTAAGGGGCAGCTGATCCCGGATTGATCTCTACGGTTTCACCTTCCTGTAAAATCTCATCGACCACAATGCTGTCATCAACTTCCTCTTTTTCCTTTTCTTTCGAGGAAAATTTAAGGAAAATCCCCGCTTTGTCAAGAATGGTTTTGTATGTAAAAATAGGAGCGTTAAAACGAAGAGCAAGGGCGATGGCATCCGATGTTCGCGCATCTATAATCTCTTCTACCTTTTCGCGCTCGCAAATAATGCTGGAATAAAAGACTCCATCAACAAGTTTATGGATGATCACCTGTTTAACCACTATATCAAACCTATCTGAAAAATTCTTAAAAAGGTCATGGGTGAGAGGTCTGGGAGGTTTAATCTCTTTTTCGAGGGCAATGGCAATGGATTGAGCTTCAAAAGCTCCAATCACTATGGGTAATTTTCGATCTCCGTCAACCTCATTCAAAATAAGGGCATATGCCCCATTTTGTGTCTGACTGTAGGATATTCCTTTAATTTTTAATCTAACTAGACTCATAATCACTCAAATACCAAAAGGGCTGTATAAATATAAGGAATGTCCTAGGTATTTAAACAGCCCTTTAAAGGCACAAATTAACAAAAATTAGGCGTTCTGGGCCTTAAATTCCTTTAATTTTTCGATGAGTTCAGGGACTACTTCAAAGGCATCACCTACGATCCCGTAGTCAGCCGCTTTAAAGAAAGGAGCTTCAGGATCGGTGTTGATCACTACCTTGACTTTGGATGCACTAACACCTGCCAGATGTTGAATGGCGCCCGAAATTCCGATAGCTATGTATAGATTGCTGGCCACAGGTTTACCGGTTTGTCCGACATGTTCTCCGTGCGACCTCCATCCCATATCACTAACGGGCTTAGAGCAAGCGGTTGCTGCACCTAAAACATCTGCCAGTTCTTCTATCATTCCCCAGTTTTCAGGTCCTTTAAGTCCGCGGCCGGCAGACACAACAATGTCGGCATCTGCGATGGTCACTTCCCCTGCCACTTTATCAACATTTACAGATTTCGTTGCAAAGTCGTTTTCTTCTATCGCGGGAGTGAAAGCCTCTTCCTGTAGTTCGGTAGGATTTTCAAAAAGTCCGAATGCGTTATTGGATACGCCTATGATCTTTGTTTCTGTATTGATTTCTGTGTGTGCAAATCCTTTATTGCTAAAAGCCATTCGCTTTACCACCAAAGGCTCAACGCTGTCGGGCGCTGATACGGCATTGGGGATGTATCCGGCTTTAAGCATTCCTGAAAGTAATCCTCCCAGGTATTTAGAATCGGTACTTGAACTCAGGATCACCAATTGAGCTCCTTCTTTTTTAACGGCTTCGGCAATGGCACTGGCGAAAGCTTTAGCGTGGAAGGTTTTGAATTGCTCATTCTCTACCTTCAAAACTTTGCTTACCCCGTACTTTCCAAGGGCCGAAGTATCAGAGACATTAAAACTCAATGCCGTTACCTCAGTTCCCATTTCCTGGGCTACTTTATGGGCATAAGAAGCTACTTCAAAGGCATTTTTTTTGAATTTTCCGTTCTCCGCTTCTGTATAAACTAATATGGACATATTTCTAGCTATTTTTTTAAGTCTACTGTTATATCACTTTTGCTTCATTGTGCAACAACTCAATCAATTCCCCAATGTTACCAGAATCTACCAGTTTTACCGGCCCTTTCTGTGCGGGTTTATCAAAGGTTTTATCTGAGGTCGCATGCGTCGCTTCTGTGGGTTCCAAAACATTGAGTTGTTTTTTACGGGCCATCATAATACCCCTCATATTCGGAATTCTTAGATCACTCTCTTCCACTAATCCCTTTTGACCGCCTATAATCAATGGCAGGGTAGATTCAAGCTTTTCCTTTCCTCCGTCGATCTCCCTCATAGCCGTAACCTTCTCACCCTCGATTTCTAAACCGATACAGGTATTGACAAAATTCATATTGAGGATGGCAGCAATGATTCCTGGAACCATTCCCCCATTGTAATCGATGGATTCCCTCCCGGCAATAACAAGGTCGTATTCGCCATTTTTAATCACTTCAGCCAGTTGCTGTGCGACAAAAAAGCCGTCGGTGGGCTCTGCATTGATTCGTATTCCTTCATCAGCGCCTATGGCAAGGGCCTTTCTCATCGTAGGTTCTACCTGAGGACCTCCCACGGTGGCAACGTGAACCGTTGCCCCTTGTTTTTCCTTAAACCACATGGCACGGGTAAGGCCAAATTCATCATTGGGGTTGATCACAAACTGAACACCCGTAGTATCGAATTTAGTATTGTCCTGGGCAAAATTGATCTTGGATGTCGTATCGGGTACATTACTGATACAAACTAAAATTTTCATAAGAGTTTTTTTTGGACTTATAAGGCCTCAAAGATAACCAATAAAATTCAAAAATACTATGCATGCATAATAAAATTTTCATTTGATTTTCCTTTTTTCTGGGGTTTTATTGAAGGATAATTTCCTATTTTTGTTCGCATTTTGATGTCTAATCAAGATGAGAAAAACAAGCATATGAAGACACTACAGTTTCGCCAAGCTATTGCAGAGGCCATGTCCGAGGAAATGAGGAAGGACGAGTCGATCTACCTAATGGGAGAGGAAGTGGCTGAGTACAATGGTGCGTACAAGGCGTCAAAGGGAATGTTGGATGAGTTTGGTCCGGATCGGGTGATAGATACCCCCATCTCGGAGTTGGGCTTTTCAGGAATAGGAGTGGGTTCTGCCATGATCGGGAATCGACCTATCATTGAATTCATGACCTTTAATTTTGCTTTGGTTGGTATTGACCAGATTATCAATAATGCTGCTAAAATCAGACAAATGTCTGGAGGGCAATTCAATTGCCCTATTGTTTTCAGGGGGCCTACCGGATCGGCAGGTCAGCTTGCTGCTACGCATTCACAAGCCTTTGAGAGTTGGTACGCCAACTGTCCCGGGCTCAAGGTAGTTGTGCCATCAAATCCTAAGGACGCTAAAGGCTTGCTCAAGGCGGCCATACGAGATGATGATCCCGTAATTTTTATGGAGTCCGAACAGATGTACGGAGATAAAGGAGAAGTTCCTGAAGATGAGTATACCATTCCGTTGGGTGTAGCGGAGATCAAAAGAGAAGGGAAAGATGTGACCATTGTTTCTTTCGGCAAGATCATCAAGGAAGCCTACAAAGCAGCCGAAGAATTGGAAAAAGAAGGTATTGAATGTGAGATCATCGACCTTAGAACCGTAAAACCGATGGATAGCGAAGCTATTCTTAACTCTGTAAAAAAGACGAATCGACTCGTAATCCTGGAAGAGGCATGGCCCTTTGGTAATGTAGCGACCGAAATTACCTATCAGGTGCAATCCAAAGCTTTTGACTACCTAGATGCCCCTATTGTGAAGATCAATACAGCAGATACGCCCGCCCCTTATTCTCCGGTTTTGTTAGAGAATTGGTTACCTAATCACGAAGATGTAGTGAAGGCGGTAAAAAAGGTATTGTACAAATAATTGTGTCATTAAGAAAATCAGATAAAACTTCGTCACTCCGGTGTTGGCGAAGTTTTTTTTATCCGTATTTTTTCCGGGGGATTAAACCCCGTCAATCAGGAATCACGGATTTGATTGAAATTATTTCCCTGGTTCACTAGTTCCATTTATGAGGATATCCCTGCTGTTATTACTGTTATTTACCTTCTGCTTAGGTTTTTCACAAACCAAGGTAAGCGGTATAGTTGTAGATGAAAATGGTGAACCCATTGCTTTTGCCAACGTCATTTTTCCGAATTCAACTGAAGGCACAATTACTAATGATAACGGTAGGTTCTATCTGGAATCTGACAATAGTTATCAAACAATTCAGGTCTCTTTTATCGGTTATCAATCCAGGGATGTTGAACTTAATTCTACAGTCAATTACGACCTTACTATCGAATTGCTTGAGGGAGAGCAGCTCGACGAAGTGGTCGTTTACGTTGGAAATCGATCAAAAAAAGACAACCCTGCTATAGATATTCTCAGAAAGATTTGGGCCAAAAAGAGGATTAACGGCCTTCGCAAATTTGAGCAATACGAATACGACAAATACGAAAAAGTAGAATTTGATCTCAATACAATTGACAGTGCCCTGATAAAAAGCAGGGTTTTTAAGGGTCTGGAATTCGTTTTTGCAGACCTCGATACCTCTCGGATAACAGGAAAGACCTACTTGCCTATTTTTCTGAATGAGGTCTTTTCGAAAGTGTACGGAAATAACGAGCTGCAGAAAGAACGGGAAGATGTTCTGGGGAATAAGAACTCGG
Source organism: Flavobacteriaceae bacterium (assembly GCA_013042315.1). GTDB lineage: Bacteria > Bacteroidota > Bacteroidia > Flavobacteriales > Flavobacteriaceae > Muriicola. The sequence continues at coordinate 6,500 of JABDQM010000367.1, forward strand.
GATTTTCCAATAACCAGGCCATCACCGCTTTTGTGCAGGACTTGTATTCCGACTACGATGTCTACGCCAATTATCTCAAATTTTTTGACAAGAGTTTTACCAGTCCATTGTCGAGAACGGGCATAGATGTTTATAATTACGTGCTTTCAGACAGTGCCTATATCGACAATAAATGGTGTTATCATATCATCTACTACCCCAGGCGAAAAAATGAACTGACTTTCAAAGGCGACTTCTGGGTAAACGACACTACCTACGCCCTGAAGAAGATCAATCTGCAAGTCACAAAAAGTGCCAATATCAACTGGGTAAAGGAAATATACATCGAGCAGGACTTTGAAGTGGTCAATGATTCGGTCTTCCTGCTGAAAAGGGACTATATGCTCTCCGACTTTGCTCTTAACAAAAAGGAGGCTTCAAAAGGAATCTACGGGAAACGAACCACGGTCTATGATAATTATGTCTTCAATCAGCCGAAAACCGATGAATTTTATAAAACGGCTTCTGACCCCTTCGATCCCAGGGTATTTCAACGCGATAGTGCCTTCTGGAGTGCCAACCGCCTGGAATCCTTAAATAAGGACGAGAGTGGAATATATACCTTATTAGACACCCTAAAAACCGTACCCAAGTTTAAAACCTATTACAATTTGGTAAGTATCCTGAGTTCGGGTTATGTGGAGATCGATAAATGGAATGTCGATATCGGGAATATTTACGGCACCTTTGGATTTAATGATGCAGAAGGAATTCGCCTCAGGGGAGGCGCTCGGACCTATTTTGGTCAGAATGACCCCTGGCGACTTGAAGGCTACATGGCTTACGGCTTTATGGATAGAAAGGTGAAACACGGTTTCTCCGCCAAATTCCTGCTCGATAAAAAAAGCAGGCTGATCATCTCCGGAGGAAACCGGCGGGATATTGAACAATTGGGCCTAAGTCTTACAGCTACCAACGATGTTCTTGGCAGGAGTGTGGCCTCTTCCTCAGTGCTAACTGTTGGAAATAATGACCGTCTTACCAACATCAACCTCAGTACACTTAATCTCGAAGCGGAACCCTTTAAAAATTTCAGGCTGAGGTTCGGTGGCTCATTCCGGACCCTGAGTTCCGCTCTGCCACAAGCCTTTAACCTGGATTACATCGATCCCGAATCGCCCACAGGGATATCCTCAGAGGTGAAACAATTTGACCTTACTACTACCTTGATTTACACTCCGGGTAAACGAACAATCGGCTACGGTGTAGAGCGGAGGGACGTCAATGACGAGTATGCTACCTTGTTATTCAATTATACCAGAGGGCTTGAAGGCTTTCTGGAAAGTGATTTCAGCTATGCCAAATACCAATTTTCCTATACCCAACCATGGCAGATCGGAGGCTTTGGCCGATTGCTGAGTACAGTGGAAATGGGTAAGACCACAGAGGCCGTGCCTCTCAGTCTCCTCAATGTGATACCCGGCAATCAAACCTTGTTTACCTTATATAACACATTTCCTAACCTGGATTTTTACGAATTCGTCACAGATACTTACATCTCCCTTCACCTGGAGCAGAATTTTAACGGCCGGATATTTTCAAGGATACCACTTATTCGCGACTGGAATCTCAGGGAAGTAGTAGGTCTTCGGGGAGCCTGGGGGCAGCTTTCTGATGAGAATATCGCACTTAATAGTCCGACAAATATCCCGCTTACCGCACCAACAGATAAGATCTACTGGGAATATTCCTTTGGGATTAGCAACATCTTTAAAATCCTGAGAGTCGATTTTAACTTCAGGGGCAATTATCTCGAAAACCCCGAGGCAAGGCCTTTTAGCGTTACAGGTACCTTTGGTTTTAACTTCTAGGAAAGTTCAATTCCCTGCCACATTCATTACAGAACATTGAGGTGAATATTTGCTTTTATATTCAGAACGGTTTTACTACTTTTGCAGCCGTTTTAACAGATAAATAACAAATCAATATGGAACTAATCGTAACCCTATTACCAGCATTCGGTGTATTAGCCTTGCTGTTTG
>JABDQM010000368.1 GCA_013042315.1 Flavobacteriaceae bacterium
TAAAAGCGTATTCCAAGGCCGTAAGGTGAGTCACCCAATCCCCCGAGTTGAGATACTGGCATTGCCCGTTCTGATTATTGTGATATGCTTTTTTTGGCTGATGGTTATGGCCGCAAATGACTGTGTCTATACCTTTTCTTAAAGCGCGATCTACTGCTCTTTGCTCCAAAAGACAGTTCGATGATTCCTTAACGTTATTTGAGGTTTTGTTCCGGGTTATAGACATCGAAGTCTTCTTTTCGTCTCCGGGGAATCTATTTTTTGAGTCCCTATTCGCAAAAAGGAATTCGAGCCCCTTTTTCCAGTAAAGTCTGATGTACTCCGATAAATAGAATGGAGTGTCGAATACATCGCCATGCAAAATCCAGACTCTTTTTCCGTCTATTTGCAGGAATAATTCTTTGTCAATTGTGCAGATACCTGGGATATTGTTTTTTGATTTCCTCAAAAACATATCCTGATCTCCTTTGAGATAGAAGATCTTTGTTCCTTCTAAGGAAAATAAGCGCAGCTTTTCAAGCACTTTAGCATGACTTCGGGGATATTCGTCTAAATTGTTTTCAGGCTGGCCCAAAATATCGCCATTGAGCACCAGAATTTTAGGTTTGATACTACTGAGGTAGATCAATAGTTCTTCAGCCCGGCATTCGGGTTTTCCCAATTTGGTATCTGAAATAACAACGACCTCAAGTTTGCGCTTCTTCAATCCTTATGCTTTTCTCAGCAAAATTATTTTTAATATAAAAAATGAATGCAAAGAAATGGTTGGCATTAGACCTCAATAGGTTAATTTAAAATTAAGTATTCAATGCAAAGTTAAGTGGAGATTAAGAGACTATCTGTTTTGGCTACAAATTGGATTACGCCTATATTTGGTTCCCATAGGATGGCAAGGGCCATCGGGTAGCAGGAATCTAAACCTCAGTTCATGGCGGGCAATACATTCGGAACTCTTTTTAAGCTTACAACTTTCGGAGAATCACATGGCGAAGCCATTGGTGGAATTTTAGAAGGCTGTCCTCCTAACCTCCAGCTCAACCTCGAAGCTGTTCAAAAGGAAATGGACAGGAGAAAACCGGGTCAGTCTGCCATCGTCACTCAACGAAAAGAGGCCGATCAGGTTCGCTTACTATCAGGAGTATTTGAAGGAAAAACCACAGGAACACCTATTGGTTTTGTGATCTTCAACAGTAATCAGAAATCAGGCGACTACGATCACATCAAGGATTCCTACAGACCTTCGCATGCAGACTACGTCTACGATAAGAAATATGGCTTTCGAGATTATCGCGGGGGAGGCCGAAGTTCGGCCAGGGAAACGGCCTGCAGAGTAGTGGCGGGAGCAATAGCAAAACAATTTCTTAAAGATCTAAAATTTAATGCTTTTGTATCGCAGGTTGGAAGTATCACTTTAAATAAATCCTATCAGGAACTCGACCTGTCCCAAACCGAAACTAATCCCGTTCGTTGTCCCGATCCGGAAACTGCCGCTGAAATGGAGGCTCATATTCGGGAGGTGCGCAAAGAAGGTGACACTATTGGAGGTGTAATAACCTGTGTCATCCAAAATGTACCCATCGGTCTTGGAGAACCTGTATTTGATAAGCTGCACGCTCAGTTAGGAAAGGCCATGCTCTCTATCAATGCCGTAAAAGGTTTTGAATACGGCAGTGGTTTCGACGGAGTACGAATGAAAGGAAGCGAACACAACGATGCCTATAAGTCGGACGGCACCACCAAAACCAATAACAGCGGAGGTGTACAGGGCGGAATTAGCAATGGTATGGATATTTATTTCAATGTCGCATTCAAACCCGTGGCTACCTTAATTCAGCCTTATGAGACTATTGATAAAAAAGGTGAAAAGGTGCAGACCAAAGGCAAGGGAAGACATGATCCCTGTGTGGTTCCCAGAGCCGTACCTATTGTAGAAGCGATGGCAGCCCTGGTCCTGGCAGATTTTGAATTGCTGAATCGTACGATAAAAAGTTAGCAGGCGGATTGAAGGGGATTAATCTTCAATACCGTATATTACCTCTTTAAACAATGACTATGAGAAAACTGGAATTGCACTGGCAGATCTTGATCGGGATGGTGCTGGGTATTGTCTTTGGATTTGTGATGACCTACCCTGAATGGGGGAGTAAATTTGTTCAGGATTGGATCAATCCTTTTGGAAGTATTTTTGTAAAACTCCTGAAACTTATTGCTATTCCATTGATTCTGGCGTCTCTTGTTAAAGGGATATCCGACCTAAAAGACATCTCTCAATTTAGAAATATTGGAGTCAGGACCAT
>JABDQM010000258.1 GCA_013042315.1 Flavobacteriaceae bacterium
ATTTGTGGGAGTGATTCCGGGGTGGTCTCAGCAAACTCCTTGTCAAATCTAAGGACTTCCAGTGCCACGGGTTGATCCAGGATTTCCTCGGGAATCTCTTTCTCCTCTTTACAAGCCGATAAGAGTATCAGAACTACTAAAATCCATGATCTTGTCTTTTGCATAAAAAGTAAAGCCTTATCTATTTTAATATTCAGTTGACAGAGAGTATTTTTACGGGGCCAAAGTTAAAGTATTTCAATTTAAAATAACGCACTATGCAAACTGCCAAGGTTGTGGATTATATTGTAGAATGGTTGAAGGATTACACCCAAAATGCCGGAATGAAAGGATTTGTGATTGGCGTTTCGGGGGGGATAGATTCCGCCGTTACCTCTACGCTCTGTGCCCGTACCGGTTTGAAAGTATTGTGTGTTGAAATGCCCATCCACCAAGGCGAAAGTCAGGTAAGCCGAGCCGACCAGCACATCGATTGGCTGATAAAAAAATACCCCAATGTAAGCCGGCAACCTGTAAATCTAACGCCGGTCTTTGATCAACTGGTGGCTTCCCTGCCGAAAGTAGACAATGAAGAAGAGCGTTTTATGTCGCTTGCGAATACCCGGGCGAGATTGCGGATGACCACCTTGTATTACTTTGCTGCACTACTGGGTTATCTGGTGGCAGGTACTGGTAACAAAGTGGAAGATTTTGGAATTGGATTCTACACCAAGTACGGGGATGGGGGGGTAGACCTCAGCCCTATTGCCGACCTTTTGAAGACTGAAGTTTATGAATTGGGATCATTTATGGGCGTAGACAAGGAAATACTAATGGCACCACCCACCGATGGGCTCTGGGGAGACGACAGAACAGACGAAGATCAAATCGGTGCTTCTTATCCAGAATTAGAATGGGCCATGAAAATGGATGACGAAGGCAAGCGCGCAGCGGACTTCGAAAATCGCGAAGCAGAAGTATTTAACATTTACAAGAAGTATAATTCTGCCAATAAACATAAGATGATTCCTATCCCCATTTGTGAGATTCCTGAGACACTAAAACAACCGATCACCTAAGAATCAGGTAATTAAGACGAATTGTTGACGGTAAATTGTAGTAAAACCATAAAATTATTACAGTTTTACCTTAAATATTTGATATTAAAACCTTACATTGCATGCTAGGGTTATACGTAAGACCTGCGTATAGTATTCAGAAAAAATCAACAATGATCAACATTTTAATCGCGGACAATCATCCTATTGTCCGATTGGGAATTAAAGAAGTCCTTAATACTGTTTCAGATTTTAAAGTTTTAGGTGACGTTTCTACCACTACTGAACTTTTTAACGCCTTAGAAAAGGTTAAACCGGATGTTGTCCTATTAGAAATGGACATCCCGGAAATCAACGGTATTGCCACTTTGAGGAAAATGAAAAAAGAGTATCCCGATGTAAAGGTACTCATCTACAGTGGGCAGTCCGAAGACGTATACGCCTTAAGTACGATAAGAGCTGGTGCATTTGGATATCTTTCTAAAACATCCGACTTAGACTATATGATTACTGCGGTTAAAAAGGTAGGCGATGGAAAGATGTTCATTACCAACGAGCTCGCTCAACGCCTTGCATTTGATGAGGGAACTCAAAAACAGCGCAGATTCTTTAGGAAATTATCTACTCGGGAGGTTGAAGTTTTAAAACTTCTCGCCAGTGGTAAACGCAATAAGGATGTAGCAGAAGGCTTAAACCTCAACGAAAAGACAGTGAGCACCTACAAATCGCGTTTGATGAAGAAACTCAACGTAGACAACCTGGTTGACCTACTGCAACAGGCAAAAGCACTGGAATTGTATTAAACTTAGAACTCCCTTTTTTAGAAGGGTTTTTTAATGCTTCCTTATTTGTATCCAATCGTGAAATAGGACGTCTAAGACAAGACTCTGTTTAATTTGTTATTCAATAACTTATTGAGCTGTAGATAATTGACAATTTCTTCCAAAACTTCCTTATTGTCTTCCGATTTTTCCTCTGTGTCTTGCTGCAGGCTGTAAATTCGCTTTTTTATAAGGTAACACCTTAGGGTGAGAATGGTTTCACTAACAAGTTGGGCTATGGTTTTGGCCTTTTCTTTTGGATATATATCCTTTCGTTCCCAGTTGTGCAGGCTGTACTTTTCCTCTTCCATAAGGATGGAGGAAACATTATTTACTAATTCCTGATCCAAATCGTTTAGAAAAGACGAGAGTTGAAAATCTTCCTTTTCATTCAGGGATTCCATCAGCTTGTAATAGATAATTTTAAATTGATCATGTGTCAATTCAATCTCGTCTTCCTGAAGATCGAGATAAATCTTTTCGTAAACCTTTGCATCCACACGCTCGGGCTCCAGGACCAACTCGCCTTCCTCATTTTCCTTTAGGACGAGATCTTCAAATTGTTGTTCTTCTTTTCCGTAAAGCAATAAAATCTCAATTATTTTTCGCTCCAACTCAAACTGTACATCAACCTTTGCCTCCCTCGGCTGATCCCTGATGACTTCAAAAGCCTTTTGCTCCTGTCGTTCCTGTTTTCGGGCATCGTTATTTTCTTTCCTGCTGATCTGGGCAAGGGTATTGAAAAGCACCTCCTCAGAAATATTCATCATCGCTGCACATTGCTGCACGTAAATCTCGCGTTTGATACGATCGGGAATCTTGGCAATGCTCCCTACGATTTCGCGAATAGTATCTGCTTTCTTTATAGGGTCGTTAGCTGCTTCTTCTGCGAGAAGGGAAGTTTTAAATTGTATAAAGTCTTTGGAATTTTCTTTGAGGTAAGAATTGACATCCTCAAGAGAGTTATTCTTTGCAAAACTATCCGGATCGTCTCCCTCAGGGAAGGTACAGATCCGCACATTCATTCCTTGTTCCAGTATCAGATCCACACCCCGGAGTGAAGCTCTTACCCCTGCCGCGTCCCCGTCAAACAAAACCGTAATATTCCTGGTTAATCGGTTGATGATACGTATCTGATCGGGCGTCAGGGCCGTACCGCTGGAGGCTACCACATTGTGAATTCCTCGCTGATACATTTGTATCACATCCGTATACCCTTCTACCAGATAGCAATTATCTTCTTTGGCTATGGCCTGCTTGGCGTAATAAATACCATAGAGAACCTTACTCTTGTGATAGATCTCACTTTCCGGAGAATTGAGGTATTTAGCGGCCTTCTTATCATTGCTGAGGATTCGGCCACCAAAGCCAAGAACCCTTCCACTTAAGGAGTGGATAGGAAAAAGCACCCTTCCTTTAAATCTGTCAAATTTTCTTTTGAGTCCGGGATCTCTAGAATCATCCTTAACAATAGTCAATCCCGTCTTTTCCAGATAATCCAATTGATATCCCTTTTCCAGAGCGTGATTTGTAAAAGCGTCCCATTCGTCCAAACCATAACCCAAGCCAAATTGGCGAATGGTCTCTTCGGTAAATCCACGTTCTTTGAAATAACTTAGTCCTACCGCCTTCCCCGGCTCGGTTTTCCATAATACGTCCTGGTAGTACTTTTGGGCAAATTCAGAAACCAGGTATAAGCTCTCGCGCTCATTGGCTTGTTCTTTCTGCTCATCAGTTTGCTCAGTTTCTTCAACCTCGATCTGATATTTTTTTGCGAGATATTTAATGGCTTCAGGATAGGTGAAGTGCTCGTGTTCCATAAGGAAGGCCACCACATTACCCCCTTTTCCACTACTAAAATCTTTCCAGATCTGTTTTACCGGAGACACCATAAAACTAGGTGTCCGTTCATCTGTAAACGGACTGAGTCCTTTGAAGTTAGAACCGGATTTTTTAAGGCTGACAAAATCGCCGATAACCTCCTCTACACGGGCGGTTTCGTAAACCTGGTCAATGGTCGATTTTGAGATCAAAAGTGAACTATTAGAGAAGGATAAAAATACACAAACAGGGACTGTTAAAAAAACAAATCCCTGTTTTATAAAGTTAATGATAGCTAAGGCGAATCCCTATAAGAGATCAGCCTAGAATATCAATCCATATCAAATCGTAGACCGAAAGAAATATTTCTTTGACGGATGCTGGCATCCTGAAATATAGGGTTAAGGTCGTACTTCGTATACAATAATACGCCGTCTATCCCCACATAAGCTCCCAGTCCGTAAATAAAGTCGCTGGTATTATAACCCCGCTTTAATTTGTCTTTAACTCGCTCTCCATTGCGATCGTACTTAAGTTTTTGGCGTGTACCAATATTGAATCCGGTATAGCCTCCAAATCCAATGCGGAACTGATTTCTAATGGAGTACCTTATCCGGGTATCGGTTTTCGTGAACTTAGAAGGTCCAAATTCAAAGTAGACCGGAACAACCAGGTTGTCCATACGGAGCTTGGCCTTCCGCAAATCCACGTCAAAAGTCTCCAGGGTAGTTTCCGGGCTATCGGCTACAAAGTATTGATTGTCTTTTGGTTGCAGGCCGTTGAATTGGAGAGATAAACCATAATTAATCCGCATAAAATTAGAGTTCTTAAATACCCTTGTACGCCAGGACACGCCGAGTTCGAAAAATCGACTGCCTCCAAGTTCGTATGGGGAATCACCTAAAGACTGACCGTCTATAATCGCATTATTTATCCCAAAAGCTACTACCATGTCAGAATAGGTTCTCCTATCATAAACCACGGGTTTAGGCTCCTTCCGATCTGAATATCGAACACCAAAAATTCGGCTGTGATCTGTGTCCCGATGCCCCCAGCCAATTTCAATTTTCGTCACGTAATGACTGCTATCCTGTTCAATATCAACCACACCGCCATTACGCTGCATCAGAGCGATCGTATTATCGAGAATGGCCAGTTTATTTTCAATATTGAGTGCTCTTTTCCGGGCAGCTTCTTCCTTTAGTTTCTGGGCTTCTTCCGCAGATATCTCCCCGTTCTTTTGCCTCATAACTATCGCTTCCACTTCTTTCTTTAGCGCTTCCTTCTCCTGCAAATTGATCTGTTCTTTCCGCTGCTGAAGGGAATCGATTTTCCGTTGCACTTCTTCCTGGGCAAATATACCCTGGACCAGAAGTAAAAAAATGAATGTCAGTGTTACTCTTGTAATTGTTAGCATGATTTTAAATTTTAATTGATTGATGAATAAACTCTTCCTGGCCTCATTTGGTTAAAGGAGGAAAAAAACTCGATATGTATTTAGTAATTAATCGTTTCTGTAAGCAATAGCTGTTCTCACTTTTAAATAACCGTCTTTAAGTTTTTCAAACAACTGATCTCTCAGGGAATGATTGACCTCTTCTTCCACATCAGCCAATAGTGCCAGTGCATCTACCTTATTTATCGTCTGGGTAGCTTGTTCCTTAAGTATTTCTGCCTGAGCTTCCATCAGCAGGGAATCTATCACCTCATCTGAAACCACACCTTGTGATTCTTCCAAAACCACCACCTGTGCAACTACTTCGGCTATCTTAATATCCAATTTTTCCAATTGCAATATCTCTTTTGCCGTATTAGCCTCAGCATCCTCTTGAACTTCTTGCACTACCTCGGCAACTTCAAATTTTGATTCCGGCTGCGCCTCTGCGTTGATTACGAGTTGGGTCTTTGATTTGGGTTGAACAGCCATTTCTGATTCGATTTCAGGCGGCTTTTCATCCATTATTGCGGGGATCTTCTCTTCCGTTTTATTTTCTGAATTCACTACCTCATCTACTGGAATTGCGGCATCAGTCCACGGTGAAAGCAGAAATACAGAAATAAAAAGTATCCCAATAAAACCTGCAGCCATTCCATATTTCCAAAAGTGAGTCCCCTTAGATACAGGAGCTGATACCAATTGTTTTTCTATACGAGACCATGAGTCTTCGGAAGGCTTTATACTGCGCTCTTGCAGTACATTCCGTATTTTTTCGTCTAAGCGATGCTTTCCCATGATTTTTTAATTAAGATTGTGTCTTCTTCCTGATTTCCAAACTGTTGATTCGCTGTTGTAAAAATTGTCTGGCTTTAAATAACTGCGATTTTGATGTGCTTTCGGAAATCTGCAAAAGCTCAGCTATTTCCCGATGCTTATAACCTTCCACAGCATACAAGACAAAAACCGTCTTATAACCATCCGGCAAGGAGTCAATCAGCTTCTGAACCTCTTCTACCTGTAATTGAGATTCGTTATACAAAACTGCTTCTATATACGTTTCAATTTTCTCAGAATCGTATACTACAAACTGATTTTTCCGCAGATAGGTAATTGCCTCTCGAACCATTATTCTCCTGATCCAGCCTTCAAAACTTCCCTCGCTCCGGAAGGAATTCAAGCCTTTAAAGACTTTTACAAAACCACTGATCATTACATCTTCTGCAAAGTGGTTGTCCTTGATATATTGCCTGCATACAGAGAGCATTTTCGGGGAATACTTTTCGTAAATCATTCGCTGAGCATTCCTGTTCCCCCTCACTGCTTTTCTCAGGGTGGCCTTTTCGTTCTCGTACAATGAAATGATTTTCATGCAGTGTGTCCTTCTATTTCTATAGACGATATAAACATCAAAAACGTTGCCTGAGTGTCTAAAAAAATTAGAAATTTCCCTTACTGAACCTTTCAGGCTTACTTTTTGCGATCAACCACATAGTTGACCATAAGCTGCAAAGCCTCCTTATATGGGGAGCTGGGATAGGCTTCGAGCAACTGAAGAGCCTCTTCCTGGTAGGCGTGCATTTTTGATTCGGCGTACTCTAAACCTCCCTTATCTTTTACAAACTGAATTACTTCTTTTACACGCTTTTTATCCTTGTTGTGGTTCTTTACCGAATTGATAAGCCAGCGTTTTTCTTTTTCAGAAGAGGTATTAAGGGCATAAATAAGAGGAAGGGTCATTTTCTGTTCCTTAATGTCAATACCTGTAGGTTTTCCAATTTTAGTTTCTCCGTAGTCGAAGAGATCATCCTTGATCTGAAAAGCCATCCCACACAATTCCCCAAACTTGCGAAAGGTTTCCACATGGGGTGAGTCGGGTTTTACGGAACAGGCTCCAAGGCTGCAACAGGCGGCAATAAGGGTCGCAGTTTTCTGTCTGATAATATCGTAGTACACCGCTTCGTCGATATCGAGACGTCTTGCTTTTTCCAATTGTAGCAATTCTCCCTCGCTGATCTCCCTGATAGCCACCGAAATAATCCTGAGCAAATCAAAATCTCCGTGCTCCACAGAGAGCAGCATCCCCTTGGATAACAAATAATCTCCTACCAGTACTGCAATTTTGTTTTTCCACAGGGCATTGATGGAAAAGAATCCCCTTCTCTTATAACTCTCATCAACAACATCGTCGTGAACAAGGGAAGCCGTGTGGATGAGTTCGATGACCGATGCCCCTCTGTAGGTGCGTTCGTTCACCTCCCCGTCGTTAACCATTTTTGCCGTGAGGAAAACAAACATAGGGCGCATCTGTTTTCCTTTTCTATTGACGATATAATAAGTGATCCTGTTTAGGAGCGCTACTTTTGAGGACATGGAATCAAAGAACTTCTGTTCAAACAGTTCCATTTCCCTGCTTACGGGCTCCTTTATTTGGGATACAATTTTCAATTCCGGAAGATTGTTAGCTGATCATTGTGAGAGCTAAAATTAGGTAAAAATTTACCAGGCTTGGCCTCGTGCTCGTATTTATTGGCTTGACGAAACTATTGTAAGAGGATTTCGAAAATTTCATTATGATTTATTGGCCAGCTGACCACATGCTGCATCGATATCTTTTCCACGAGAACGTCTTACGGTAACCGTAATTCCTTCCGATTCCAGGGCCTGAACATACATGTCGATCGCTGCATCCCCCGCTTGCTTAAAATCCCCGTCGTCTATGGGGTTGTACTCAATAAGATTCACTTTGGCAGGGGCAAACCTGCAAAACTTCACAAGAGCATCTACATCTTTTTGCTGATCGTTAACCCCTTCCCATACCACGTACTCGTAGGTAATCCTGCTTTTGGTCTTTGCATACCAGTATTCGAGGGATTCCCTGAGATCGGCAAGAGTGAAGGTGGCATTAAAGGGCATTATAGAAGTTCGGATATCTTCAATGGCCGAGTGAAGTGATACTGCGAGTTTAAATTTTACTCCTTCGTCTGCCATTTTACGGATCATCTTCGGAACTCCCGAAGTTGAAACTGTAATTCGTTTTGGAGACATTCCCAATCCTTCATCGCCGGTAATTTTGTCTATGGCTTTGAGAACATTTTTGTAATTCATGAGCGGTTCTCCCATGCCCATAAAAACAATATTGCTGAGGGGGCGGTTGTGGTATAGTCTGCTTTGCCTGTCGATGGCAACTACCTGATCGTAGATCTCGTCCGGATTCAGGTTTCGCATTCTCTTTAAACGTGAAGTAGCACAGAACTTACAGTCGAGGCTACAGCCCACCTGACTGGAAACACAGGCCGTAGTTCTTTTCGAAGTCGGAATTAAAACAGATTCAACGGTCAATCCATCGTGTAGTCGGACGGCGTTCTTGATCGTGCCATCCTTACTGCGCTGCATGTGATCTACCTCAATATGGTTGATGACGTACTGTTCCTCCAGCATGGCCCTGATTTCTTTGGAGAGATTGGTCATATCCCCAAAAGAATGGGCTCCTTTTTTCCACAGCCATTCATAGATCTGATCTCCACGATAGGCCTGATCTCCCCTCTCCATAAAGAAAGACCTCAACTCTTCTCTTGATAAAGCTCTGATATCTTTTTTCTGGATCGACTCCATCGTAAAATTTATAAATTCCCCTGTTCTGCCTCTAAGCTATATTTCAGGATCTATCAGGCAAGTATTGCTTAAATGATCAACATGGCATCTCCATAGGAGTAGAAACGGTAGCCTTCTATGATCGCTTCTTTATAGGCACGTTTCATAAGATCATGACCCATAAAGGCCGATACCATCATCAATAAGGTTGATTTTGGCAGGTGGAAATTCGTGACCATAGCGTTAGCTATACTGAATTCGTAAGGAGGAAAAATAAACTTGTTTGTCCATCCATCAAAGGTGTTCAGCATATAGTCTGATGAAACAGCACTCTCTAAGCCTCTCATGGCCGTAGTTCCCACAGCACATATCCTTCTTTTATTATTCTTGGCCGTATTTACAATTTCCGTAGCCCGTTCGTCAATGACTAACTCTTCACTGTCCATTTTATGCTTGGATAGATCTTCTACTTCTACCGGGTTAAAAGTTCCCAATCCTACGTGCAGCGTAAGCTCAGCGTATTTGATCCCCTTTATTTCGAGACGCTTTAACAGGTGTTTTGAAAAATGTAGTCCGGCAGTAGGAGCGGCAACCGCACCTTCGTGTTTTGCATAAATGGTCTGGTACCGGGTTTCGTCCTCCGGCTCTACATCCCTTTTAATGTATTTCGGAAGAGGTGTCTCCCCTAATTCCCTCAATTTTCTTCTAAAATCAATATACGCCCCATCGTAAAGGAATCTCAGGGTACGTCCCCGGGAAGTAGTGTTGTCTATTACTTCGGCAACCAGGCTTTCATCTTCTCCGAAATACAACTTATTTCCAATTCGAATCTTACGAGCGGGATCCACGAGCACGTCCCATAATCTTTGTTCTTCATTGAGTTCGCGCAATAAAAACACTTCGATCCTCGCCCCGGTTTTCTCCTTATTCCCGAATAAGCGGGCCGGAAATACCTTCGTATTGTTTAGTACCATCACATCGTCTTCCTTAAAGTAATCGATAAGATCTTTAAACATCTTGTGCTCGATCTTTCCTGTTTCCCTGTGGACGACCATCAGTTTGGATTCATCCCTGTGCTCGGCAGGGTACTCGGCCAATAACTCTTTTGGAAGCTCAAAATTAAAATGTGATAATTTCATAGAAGATTATTTTGTCTGATGTAAAATCCTGTATTATATCGGTAACATTACCGAAAATCTTACCCGAATTACTGAATCTCAGGATATAATTAAAAGCTGCAAATATACGACCTGCTAACAGGCCTTGTCAAGTAAATGGAAGATTAAATCATTGGTCCTTTCGACGAATCTGAAAATTAAGTTGCTCCAAGTCACGCCAGAAGTCGGGATATGACTTAGAAACTACTGCTGCCTCCTCGATATACAAATCTGTTTTTAAGGCTAGCGGAGCGAATGCCATGGCCATTCGATGATCTTTGTAAGTAGCGATTGATACCGCTTTATTAATGTGATCAACAGCAGTCATTTCGAGGTGGTGATCAGAAACCTCAATATGGGCTCCTAATTTTGTGAGCTCGGTTTTAAGTGCTTCCAGTCGGTCTGTTTCTTTGATCTTAAGGGTGTGAAGTCCTGTGATGCGACAACCTAATCCCAATCCAAAACAATTCACAGCAATGGTCTGTGCGATATCCGGGGCATCCGCCAGGTGGAAATTATACACTTCATCCTTATCTTCTCCGGGCTGTGAAGGATGGGCATTTTTCATCAGGTGCAAAGTCTCCCCCTCAATCTTTGTCTCCACACCAAAATGATTGTAAATATCGGCCAGCACCCGGTCGCCCTGTAAACTCTCCGCCTTATACGAAGTGAGCTCAAGATGAGTTCCTATCTGGCTAAAGGCTGCTATACTGTAAAAATATGAGGCTGAACTCCAATCCGACTCAACCATAATGCTTCTTGCTGAAATGGTATCTGTTGGGCTAACGGTGATTTTATTACCGGAGAATGAACTCTTGATACCTATTTCCTTTAAAAGGGAGAGCGTCATCTTAATGTAGGGTACCGAAGTAATTTCTCCAAGTAATTCTAGTTTTAAGCCCTTTTGCATAGCCGGTGCAACCAGGAGCAAAGCAGAAATATACTGACTACTGATGTTTGCCGGTAAACTAACGTTCGATTTATCCAGCTTTTTACCCCTGATTCGCAGAGGGGGATAACCTTCATTCTTCAGGTATTCAATGTCTGCGCCTAATTGTCTTAGCGCATCAACCAGCACCTTTATTGGCCGCTCCTGCATCCTCGACGAGCCTGTTAAGGTGATTTCTGCATTTTCTTTGGTCGCAAAGTATGCCGTAAGGAATCTCATGGCAGTTCCCGCATGATGAATATCCACTGTTCCGGTCGTGACCTTAAGGCCCTCCTTCATGACTTTTACGTCATCGGCGTTAGATAAATTCTCTATGGTGAGCTCAGGATATAATGCCTGGAGGAGCAGCAATCTGTTCGACTCGCTTTTGGAGCCCGTGATACTGATACTGGCATTCTTTACTGGAGACGACGGACCTGAAAGATAAAGTGTCAATGGGGTGAAGATTTTGAATTGTCCTTGATTTACCCGCCATACATAGATGGAAGGTTCAAAGATACACTTATTTGAGTTTTTTATTGTCCTGGTGACGCTGGTGATCGCGCTTCGCCTTTACTTCTAGTTTTCGGTCAAAAGCCTCTTGGAGATTAATTCCTGTTTGATTGGCAAGGCAGAGTACAACAAAAAGTACATCAGCCAATTCCTCCCCTAAATCCTTATCTTTATCAGAGGCCTTTTCACTTTGTTCCCCGTAACGGCGTGCTATGATCCTCGCAACTTCTCCAACTTCCTCAGTTAGCTGAGCCATATTGGTGAGTTCGTTAAAATAACGCACTCCATGATCTTTAATCCACTGATCTACTGCTAGTTGTGCATGGCTAATGTTCATAAGTCCTTTATTTTTGTGTCGATGACGATGGTCACCGGGCCATCATTTAATAATTCAACTTTCATATCTGCCCCGAATATTCCGGTACCCACTTTTTTCCCGAGGTCCAATTCCAGTCGTTTTACAAATTCCTCATATAAGGGAATGGCCACCTCTGGTTTTGAAGCCCTGATGTAAGAGGGTCTGTTCCCTTTTTTTGTATTTGCATGCAGGGTAAACTGACTAACCACTACAGCATCCCCACCCACTTCTTTCAGGGAGAGGTTCATCACCCCTTCCTTATCGTTGAAGATACGCAAATTGGCAATTTTATTTGAAAGCCAAACGATATCGTCAAGGGAATCAGCATCCTCAATCCCCAAAAGGACAAGAAGTCCTTGTTCGATATCAGCTATCCTTCTTTCATCAACAGTAACGTTTGCCCTGGCAACCCTTTGTACAACTGCTCTCATCTTTTAAACCAATCTAAGTTTAGTAAAAGCCTATTCATCAAAATCATCAAAGCGATATGTATCCTCGTCCCCGCTAATCATTTGCAGGTAACTTTTATACCTGCTCCAGGAAACTTCATCATTTTCCAGGGCTTCTTTTACAGCGCATTGGGGCTCGTCTATATGAAGACAATTATTGAATTTACAGTCTTGTTTCAAAGCAAAAAATTCAGGGAAGTAATCTCCAATCTCTTCTTTCTCCATATCTACAAGGCCAAAGCCTTTTATCCCGGGGGTATCAATAATACGAGCGTCAAAACTGAGATCGTACATCTCTGCAAAAGTGGTGGTGTGCTGTCCCTGCAGATGTTGTTCAGAGATCTCAGCAGTTTTTATTTCCAGGGAGGGTTCTATAGCATTGATCAGAGTCGACTTACCCACTCCTGAGTGCCCGGAAAACATACTGGTCTTTCCCACCATCATCTCTTTAACTTTCTCAACATTCTTACCCTGTTTAGCCGAAATACCGAGACAGGTATATCCAATTTTCCGGTAAAGCGCCGCCAGGTACCTAACCTCATCCAGCTCTTCTTCACTATAGGTATCAATCTTATTAAAAAGCAAAACCGCTTCTACGTCGTAGGCCTCAGATGTTGTGAGAAAGCGGTCTATAAAAATAGTATAGGTCTTTGGGTTGTTTAGGGTGATCATCAGGAAAACCTGGTCGATGTTCGCCGCAATGATATGGGTTTGTTTCGATAGTTTAACGGATTTCCGAATAATGTAATTTGTCCTTTCCTCAATGTCGTGTATAACCCCAAAAGTTGTGTCCCCGGTCTGTTCCAAATCAAAACTAACCAAGTCGCCTACCGCGATAGGATTGGTGCTTTTAATACCCTTGATCCTGAAACGCCCTTTTATACGGCAATCATAGACCTCCCCTTGAGGGGTTTTTACAGTGTACCAGCTGCCTGTAGATTTATAAACAGTTCCCTTCATTCTTGTTCATATCTCAATGCAAAGAAACGACAAACCAATGAGACATTGAATTATCTTTATGTTGCTATTTTTAATCACCATAATATTTCTAACATCATGAAAAATACCTTTTTATTATTGCTTTGTTGTGTCTTTGCAGTGGTCGAACTTCAAGCTCAGGAATTCCGAGTTGTCACAAGCGTTGAGTCTATTGTACCGAGTGGTCTGGGAAGATCCAGGATCATCAATTCTATGGAAGAGAAAGATTACCAGGAATTTACAAGTGAACAAACGGAAGAAGACAATACCAGAAACAAATCAAGTCGAAAAGACATCAGAGTGAAGAATTTTGAAGAAACAAAACTTCTGAATTTTTTCAATCTGGGAGGAATTCGATTTCAAAACATTGCGGCCAACGATACAATGATCACTTCCATGATCAATGCAATGGTTGCTGATGGATGGCAATTGGCCTTTGTCAGCAGTGCTGTGGAAAGCGATGGCGGAAAAGGGGACGGACAGGGAATATTCATTACGCGATACATATTCAAGAGATAGAAAGTTGTACGCTAATATTTCTCCCCTAAATTCTATCAATAATCCTCAATAGTATTGGTAAAAATTCAGTAAATTAGGTACGCTTATTTTAAAAAAGACAAATAACCAAAAACCACAAAATGAAAAATCTGAAACTATTATTTCTGAGCTGCTGTCTCACCTTTTTTATGCAGTCTTTTGCTCAGGAGACCATTACCAATGAATCTGTAATTCAGATGGTTGAATTAGGATTTGATGATTTTATGATTATTGATAAAATCAACAATTCGGATGTGAAGTTTGATGCAACTATCTCAGCTTTAAGCGAGATGAAGGAAGCCGGCGTATCCTCAGAAGTGCTTTCACTTATCATGGCCAAATCGAGGCAAAACACAAAATCGAAAACGGGGATTTATTACGCTAATTCAAAAGGTGATCAGGAACTCATACAGCCTAGTGTGTTTTCAGGATCCAACTCTAATGCTGCTGCCCAGAAATTGGTCTCTGGTCTTATCAATTCCAAGCAGAAAGCTCAATTGCCGGGTATTCATTCGAACAATGTGCTTTCGACTAGCTCCCCTGAGTTTACCTTTATATTTGATCCGAGTACCAGTGAAGTAGATAATTTACAGAATAGTCAGGGCGGTGATACAGGAATCTTTAACTGGTGGTTCCGAACTGCCAGTAGTCCCAACGAATTCGTTCTCGTAAAACTGACGGTAAAGGAACGCAAAAACCTGCGTGAAATCATTACCGGCAAGAATAGCTGGATTTCCAGCAGTAGTGGAATTGACCCCAAATACGCTTTAAACTTCAACATCGAGGCTGTAGAAGGGAATAAATTTATTGTAACCCCGGATGCCCTCGAGCCTGGTGAGTACTGTTTTATCTATCAGGGCGCCGTACCACAGGGAAGGGAAAACCAATCTGTATTCGACTTTTCAATTCAATAGTTATATTGCCAAAAAATAAAAGCCCTGGTTCTTCCAGGGCTTTTTTATTGCTTTCGAAATTTTTTAATCTCTAATATAGATTCGTCCTCCAGCCACAGTGTTTTTGTTGACATTCTTAGGATTACCATAAACGTATACGTCTCCGCCAGCTGTAACATTGATATCTACATCTTCTGTAGCGCTGAGGGTGGCCTCCCCACCGGCACGGATCTTTACGGAAGAATTTGAGGTCTTGAGTTCCCGTCCTTCAAAAATTCCTCCCGTAGTAATAACAAGGAATTGATTTTTCGCCAGTCCTGAGGCTTCAACTATACCCCCGGTTACAGCCCTCACATCAAGCTGCTCAACTTCCAATCCTACGATTATCTGTGCACCTTCCTGAGCCTTTAAGGTAATCTTCTCTTTTTCAACTGTCTCATTACAAACAATTTTAGCTCCCTCATTTCCGTCAATTATATCGATATCGGTGTAGTACACTTCAATTAAGGTATCCTCCCCTTGAAATTTCCTTTCCAGTTGCATTCTCAACTTTAAGACTCCATCCTTATTGACAAATTTGATGTCATCTACGTGATCACCCTTGATCAAAATGCGATTTTCGTCGGATTTAATCAGGTTGACCTCTATAAGATCGTAAACTTTGATCTCGTTGAATTCCCCGACTTCCTTGTCGATAATTCGTTGAGCAAAACTCACAGTGGTGATAAGCAAAGTAGTAAGAAAAATAACTTTTTTCATAATTCAGATATTAGTGTTTTTCTAAAGACTCATCACTTTATTTAATGTTACAGCCTAGATCTATTTTATTTATGAATTAATGATCTTTTCCTGGTGGTTGATCGACTCCTGGTGAATAGCCTTAAACATTTTAAGGACGAATTCCTCGCTTAGTCCTTTCGCTTCACCTTCCAGGATCATTTTACCCAAAATGGAGTTCCATCGATTAGTTTGCAGGACGGCTACGTTACGTTGCTTTTTCAATACCCCGATCCCGTCAGAAACCTGCATCCTCTTGCCAAGAATATCTATGAGTTGATTATCGATGATATCGATCTGTGCCCTTAGGTTATTCAGGTCGTTTTTGTATTCTGCTTCTTCGTCGGTTTCCTTTCTGATCTTTAGGTCTTCCATAATTTGTACGAGTCTTTTAGGGGTAACTTGCTGTGCTGCGTCGCTCCATGCCTTTTCAGGATCGCAATGGGTTTCTATCATCAGACCATCAAAATTAAGATCCAGCGCAGTTTGGGAAACATCAAAAATCATGTCTCTTTTACCCGTGATATGGGAGGGATCGTTAATCAGTGGCAGGTCGGGGAATCTGGTCTGCAACTCAATAGCCAACTGCCACTCCGGTATATTCCTGTACTTCGATTTTTCATAGGTTGAAAATCCTCTGTGGATAACACCTAACTTTTTGATATTGGCTGAATGCAGGCGTTCCACAGCACCTAACCAGAGCGAAAGATCCGGATTAACAGGGTTTTTCACCAGTACGATTTTATCCGTTCCTTCCAGCGAATCAGCAATTTCCTGCACGATAAACGGACTCACCGTTGATCGGGCCCCTATCCACAAGAGGTCGATATCATGCTCTAAAGCAAGTTCCACATGTGTCCGGTTGGCCACTTCGGTAGCAGTTTTTAAACCGGTTTCCTTTTTAACTTGCTGTAGCCATTTTAAACCAATGGCACCGACTCCTTCAAAGTTTCCGGGCCGTGTACGCGGTTTCCATATCCCTGCCCGGTAAAAATTGACATCTGTATCCTTGAGGTCATGAGCAATCTGCAAGACCTGTTTCTCGGTTTCGGCACTACATGGGCCTGCAATCACCAGGGGGTGAGGGAGGGCCATTTCATCTAACCAGCCTCTTAATTTTGTTGAATTCTCCATACTATCCTTAAATTTTATTCAATGGTATTCCTTTTAATATCTCTTTGATCTTATTCGTATCCTCCATTTCCCGGTAAATTCCCTCCATATCATTATCGAGCAATTTATTCTTAAAAGCCTCGAGGTTTTGAATGTATTCTTCCAGGGTTTCGATCACATTACTTTTATTCTGCTCAAATATGGGGGTCCACATATCTGGTGAACTCTTTGCCAATCTCACCGTACTTTCAAATCCACTTCCCGCCATGTCAAAGATATCCCGTTCGTTCTTTTCCTTTTCTATTACGGTTTTGCCCAGCATAAATGAACTGATGTGCGAGAGGTGAGAGACGTAGGCAATGTGCTTATCATGGGCTTCGGGATTCATATATCTGATTCTCATTCCCATTTTCGTAAAGAGATCCAGGGCTTTTTCCTGTAACTTAAAAGCCGTCTTTTCCACTTCACAGATTATGTTCGTCTTTCCCTTATACAGTCCGTCTATAGCCGCTGTAGGTCCAGAGAATTCAGTACCTGCAATAGGGTGACAAGCCAGGAAATTTCTTCTCTTTGCATGTTCACTCACTGAAGAGCATATCAGTGATTTTGTTGAACCCGCATCGATAACTAGGGCGTCATCCTTAACTCTGTCGAGAAGGTCTGGAAGGGCACTTACGGCCGCATCAACAGGAATGGCCAGATATATGATATCTGCTTCTTCTATCATAGAATCATCCCCGATCTTATCAATAAGTTTGAGTTCCAGGGCCGTCTTCAGATGTTCCGGATTGTGGTCTAGACCAAAAATTTCAGTGTCGGGCAGGATCTTTTTTAAGTCCTTCGACAATGACCCACCTATTAAACCAATCCCTATAATTCCTATTTTCATTTCTAATTTTTAAATCGAGCTATGGCCTCTTTGATTTTTTCTGTTTTAACGCAGAGGGAAAATCGAATATACCCTTCGCCTTTACTCCCAAAAATAGTTCCGGGAGCAATAAATATGTCTTTCTCATAGAGGATCTTATCAATAAACTCTTCGGAAGAAGGAGCGCCCTCGGGCAATTTGGCCCAAACAAACATCCCTACTGCCTTGCGATCGAAGGTGCAATTCAATAGGGTAGCCAGCTCAAACATGTGTTTTCTCCGCGCTTGGTATACCTCATCAAGCGCTTCAAACCAGCTTCTACCACTTTTTAAAGCGGCTATCGCTCCTTTCTGAATACCGTAAAACATCCCGGAATCCATATTGCTCTTTACCTTTAAGATAGCATTGATGTGATCTGCCTTTCCCAGGACCATCCCTACGCGCCATCCTGCCATATTAAAAGTTTTACTCAGGGAGTTCAACTCCAGTGCAACATCTTTGGCACCCGGGATCTGCAGGATACTTTTTGGATTCGACCCCAGCACAAAGCTATAGGGGTTATCGTTGACCATCAGGATTTGATGTTCTTTGGCGAAATTGACCAATTCCTCCCATTGTTTTTCAGTAACGGTGGCACCTGTAGGCATATGCGGGTAACTTACCCACATCAGCTTAACCTTACTCAGATCTTCAGTCGCCAGCTGTTCCAAGTCCGGAAACCATTGTTTTTCTTCACTCAAGGAATAGGTTCTGGGACTCGCCCCGATGAGCTGGGTTACAGCTCTATATGTTGGATATCCGGGATCTGGGATTAATACTTCGTCTCCCGGATTGAGAAATGCCATGCTTATGTGCATAATTCCTTCCTTAGACCCCATTAACGGTAGAATCTCCGTCCCCGGCTCGGCCTCTACCCCGAACTTCTCCAGGTAAAAATCAGATATAGCCTGCCTGAGCTCAAGTAAGCCCTGATAACTCTGATATTGATGAGCTCCATTTTCAGAAATCGCTTCCATTAAGGTGCTGAGAACCTCTGGAGATGGAGACAGATCAGGACTGCCTATACCCATATTAATTATAGGTCTTCCCTCGGCCATAAGGCTGCGTACTTCCTTCAGTTTTCTTGAGAAATAGTATTCTTCAACCGACTTGAGTCTGTCTGCAGTAGTTATCATTCCCTTGTGTTTTTATATTCGCCCAGCACCTTAAAATCTTCGGACATGATTTGTAAAAGCGACTTTGATTTTGCGAAATGGTCGTAGTGGTCAAAGGTTACATCAACAAAAAAGGCGTACTTCCAGGGCGTTTCAATAATGGGTAAACTTTGAATTTTGGTGAGGTTTAAATTGCAATCGCTCATCACGTTGAGAACCGTGGCCAGACTACCCCTTTTGTGATCTGTAATAAAACGTAATGATGCCTTATTGATTTCTTCTTTTGGCAATTCCATATTCACTGTTTTTACAATGATGAATCGGGTTGCATTGTTTTTGATGGTCTGAATTTCAGGGGAAATAATTTCGAGATCGTACATTTCGGCAGCCATTCCTGGGGCAATTGCAGCAATTCCCGACAAACTTTCTTCCCGAATTCGAAAAGCAGTTTCTGCAGTATCCACATCTTCCACCATTTTTATATGCGATTGGGTTTTCAGGTATTCCCTGCATTGCAAAAGTGCCATGGGGTGGGATCTCACTTCCCGTATATCAGCAATGGTCTGTCCTCTGAGTCCCATTAGATGGTGATGAATATTGAGGTAATGTTCCCCGATAATATGTAAATTATTCTCATACACTAAGGCGTAATTTGGAATAATTGATCCTGCTATGGAATTCTCTATAGCCATCACCCCCTTGTCGGCCTTCCCTTCCAGCAGCTGGTCTACCAAGCCATGGAAAGAGAGACACTCCACAAGTTCAATTTGTTCACCAAAGTATTCCCTGGCCACCTGATGGTGGTTTGAGCCCTTGATCCCCTGAATAGCTATACGTTTTCTCACCTTTTAGTTCAAAAAAAAAGCCCCGGTTTTAACGGGACTTGCTTTTATATGGATTAACACTTATCTACAATAGTCCCTTGCCTCTTTGAAAAAAGAAGTAAAAATAGAAACCGTTCCAGAATTTGTTGTGCATGATTTTCTTATAAAACTGAGGCTAAGGTAATTATTAAAATGAAAAATAGACCCTTTAGCGTTTATTTTTTTTAATGTCTGCAATATTTGTTTTAAAACTGCGAATTATTTTTCAAAGCTCATCATATTCTGAGGATTCTATAATCCTTTTCTACAAATCGCAATTCCGAATTTAGTTACTCAGGCCATAATTTGTTGCATTTAGCGCCGTACAGGCCTCGCGATTATAAGGGACATTCCTTACTTTTACGGCTCAAAAGAGCTATTTATGTCGATCCGTGTGGAAAACCTCAGCAAAGCATACAACGGGCAGCTTGCCTTAGAGGATATCTCATTCAGTATTGAAAAAGGGGAGATCGTTGGTTTCCTCGGCCCAAATGGTGCAGGAAAGTCGACAATGATGAAGATCCTCACTACCTATCTCAATGCCGATCAAGGAGAAGCATGGGTCAACGGTTATAATGTAAATTCTGAGGCGAGGAATGTACAGCGAAGTATTGGTTATCTCCCCGAAAATAACCCACTCTACCTGGAGATGTACGTAAGGGAATATCTGAATTTCATAGCAGAATTACAGTCGTTTTCCAAGGATTCCGTTAACTCCGTAATCACCCAGGTAGGTCTGGAGAAAGAGGCTCACAAAAAGATCTCACAACTCTCCAAAGGCTACCGGCAGAGGGTTGGACTTGCGGCAGCATTGGTTCATCAACCTGAAGTACTTATCCTCGATGAGCCCACCACCGGATTGGATCCCAATCAACTCCTCGAAATACGAAAACTCATCAAGGATCTAGGCAAGGACAGAACCATATTCCTTTCAACTCATATCATGAAAGAAGTGGAAGCTGTGTGCGATCGAGTACTAATCATAAATAAAGGGGTTCTCGTCGCCGATCAAAAACTCTCGGCACTCAGGGCCGGTTCCGAACAGATTATTGAAGTGGAATTTGACTACAGGGTGGAAGAAGCTTTCTTAAAAAAACTACCCCATGTTACTCATGTTAAGAATACCGTCGGGTTTGTCTACGAGATCACCTTTAACCATGAAAAAGATATGCGAGCGGTTGTCTTCGACTTCGCCCATGACAACAAGCTGAAAACCCTTCAACTGAGCAGGAAGAACAAAAACCTGGAAAGCCTTTTTACAGAACTCACAGGAGCCTGATCCCAGGACTTACTTATTAATCCGGAATCAGTCTCAGTCGATCTGCCGCTACAGAATCGATTTTAGTTCGGGAAAAATAGACCGGAAAATACTCATCTTTTGCCCAGGAAGCAAACAAGTTGTCATAGAAAGGACTCTCTGGATCACCGGACTGACCCGGACTGTTTGTACCCATTGCTTCGTCCCAGTTGCCTGTTGACACGATCATTCTGAATGAAGCCCCGCTGCTTTGTCTGTTGTTGTTCCCGGTAGATCCCGGAGTATAACCGTTCCCGCCGCGAGGGAGAGGTCCCAGGTTTAGAGAATCTGCCCAATTTGGACTTACTGCATTGGACAGAGGATGAATCATATAGGTGTTTTTATACCTTGGCTGCCCATAGACCCAATCCTTCATATTATCTCCCAATTCATTCTCAAGGGATTGAATGCCCGCTATAAAAGCTTTTTCTAATAATGCATTTCTCTCTTCTACTGCCCTGACTCCAAACCTGGTCTCCGGGTTTGTGATCCAATCCAGAATCCTTTTCATTTGCAGATCCTCAATGATGTCTTTTGCCTCCTCCGGGATAAATTTCTCCTCGGCCATCTTTTTTAATTGCTTCTCGAACGCCACATAAATCCCGGCTTCTACGCTTCCCTGCAAGAGTTGGTGATCCCAGGTAGTGAGCAAATCAAGTGCTTCTTTATATTTCCCCTCCAAAGGGAGGTCAGACAGCAACGGAACCAACATCCTTGCCGGCAAGGAAACATAATCTACCTGAAGGGCCTTCATTTCCTCCATACTAAATTTCCGTCCCGAAGCGAGGACCTCTTCAATTCGGTCTCCTCGATAGGGATCAGACCAGGAGTAACCAATGGCATCCCATTGATCGTATTCCTCAGGGGTCACATTTTGATTTGCCGTAGCGATATATCCCCGCTCCGGATTTACTTCGTGGGGTTTGTCTACGATGGGGAGATAACCGTCCCATTCATATCGCCCGTCTCCGGGGACAGGCACAAGACCACTAAAATTTCTTCTCAAGGGTGCGATGCCAACTGCTTGCCATCCAATAGTTCCCTCTTTGTCTGCCCAAATCATATTCTCCCCTGGAATATGGCTGTAATTACATGCTTCACGGAATTCTTCCCAGGTCTTAGCCTGATCCATCCGCAAAGAAGCCAAATAGGGGGACCCTCCGGGTTCTAACCAGGCACATCTCACTGCATAAGCCTTAAGATTTACACTGTCTATGTATGTCACCGGACCATGTCTGGTATAGTTAAGACTCACTTTAGCAGCCTCCCTGTCTTTTACAGGAATAGATTCTGAAATTGAAGTCATGGCCTCCCATTCGCCCTTGTACTTATATTCTTGAAGATTCTCGGGATTGAGATCATAGACGTAAAGGTCTTCACCATCGGTCCTGAAAACAGTGAGTCCCCAGGCGCCGTATTCATTATGCCCAATGGAAATTCCCGGAATTTCAGGTTCTCCTCCTCCGATCACATTCCAGCCAGGGGCAACGAGGTGTGCCATGTATCTCAGGGAAGGAACGGCTATTGTTCTGTGAGGGTCGTTGGCCATAAGCGTCTCACCATCGGCAGTCAGATCTCCGCTCAATACCCAATTGTTACTTCCGATGGAAAGTGAATCGCGAAAATCACTAAGCTGATCTTTATTAATTGAGGCACTTCTTTTTCCTCTATATTCCGCAACAACATCCTCAGGGGTGAATCGCACAGACCTCCGGTATGCGTAATAAAGCTCCAGAATATCTTCTTTAAGAAGGGAAGGGTCTAAAGCTGGATCCATTTCCAGAATAGGATCCTTGGGGTGAAACCAGTAAAGTTCCT
>JABDQM010000373.1 GCA_013042315.1 Flavobacteriaceae bacterium
TCATTTGGAGAGAGTTTTTTATGCAGATCCTATGGCATTTTCCGCGGACGACCAATGAGGCCTTTAAGAAGAAATACGACCGCATACCCTGGCGAAATAAAGAAGAGGAATTTGAAAAATGGAAAAATGGGCAGACAGGTTATGCCCTGGTGGATGCAGGAATGCGACAATTAAACGCAACAGGATATATGCACAACAGGGTGCGAATGCTGGTAGCGAGCTTTCTCTGTAAACATCTGCTGATCGACTGGCGGTGGGGGGAAGCCTATTTTGCTGAGAAACTGCTCGATTATGAACTCAGCAGCAATGTGGGTAACTGGCAATGGGCAGCAGGTAGTGGTGTGGACGCCGCACCTTACTTCAGGATTTTTAATCCCATGACCCAAATAGACAAATTTGATAAAGACCGGAATTACATCAATAAATGGGTTCCAGAGGTAGATACTGATGACTATGTCCCTAAAATGGTCGATCATAAGGAAGCTAGGGAACGTTGCCTGGAGACCTATAAGTCGGCCCTTTCCTGAGAATATTAGTCAAAGGAATATCCACAACTAAGGTTCTGTCCTTTTTACTATATTTAAAGACGGAGGCACGATATAGTAAAGTACCATAAACCACTATACCTCTTCTGCATAAAAAATGATTAATAACCATAAGTCCTGATAACCATGAAATACTATTTTACCCTCTGCTTTTTTGTCCTCCTACTCTCCATGCAGGCTCAAAAAATGAACACAAGCAAAAAAGCCATTGTTAACAGCATTGAAAAGCATCAGACAAGGCTTATCCAAATAAGTGATTCTATCTGGGCCCAAGCCGAAACCGCCTTTGAAGAGGACGATTCTTCAAAAATACTTGCAGATTACGCCCAGGCGAATGGTTTTTCTGTGGAAAGGGGTGTTGCTGATATGCCCACCGCTTTTGTTGCCACCTATGGTTCGGGAAAGCCGGTAATAAGTGTACTGGGAGAATTTGACGCCCTGCCGGGCATCTCCCAGAAGGCCCAGCCCACCAAGTCGCCACTAGAAGAAGGTGCCGCCGGACATGGGTGCGGCCATAACCTCTTTGGGACAGCCAGCCTGGGAGCTGCTATTGCGGTTAAGGAGCTCATTGAAGCAGGAAAATTAAATGGAACCGTGAAATTCTTTGGAACACCTGCGGAAGAGAAATTTTTTGGTAAGATATGGATGGTGAAAGAAGGGTTGTGGGACGATGTTGATGTCAACCTCAGCTGGCACCCTAGTGCAAAGACAGAGGCCGATGTTCAAAGCACACTGGCCCTGATCGATTTTAAGGTCGAATTTTTCGGACAGGCCGCACATGCTTCCGCCGATCCCTGGAACGGCCGCAGTGCTTCAGATGCACTTGAACTATACACTACAGGAATAAATTACTACCGTGAACATATCAAACCAACAGTAAGGATACATTACCATATTCAGGATGGCGGACAGGTAGTCAACGTAGTTCCCGATTACTCCCGACTCTGGGTTCGTGTGCGCGATACAAAAAGAAGCGGAATGATGCCGGTTTATGAAAGAGTAAAGGCAATGGCCGAAGGTGCTGCTATCCTGGCAAACGTAGACTACAAGATTTCGCTCATTTCCGGGATTTACGAAGTATTGGTAAATCGGGCCGGAGGGGCAGTGATGCAAAAAAACCTCGAATTACTGGGTCCTATCAACTATACTGATGAAGAAACGGAATTCGGAAGGCGCATTCAGCAGGAAACCGGAAAACCACAGCTGGGAATGGAAAGTGAAATATCACCCCTGGAGGTAACCAAGGAAAATCCTGGGGGAGGCTCAACAGATGTGGGTGATGTTAGCTGGAACGTTCCCAATATTAATCTCAGTGTAACCGTAGCGCCGAAAGATACACCCTGGCATTCATGGGCCGTTGTTGCCTGCGGTGGGATGAGTATCGGGCATAAAGGAATGATCCATGCCGCCAAGGCACTTGGAATGACCATGGCTGATCTTTTTGAAAGCCCAAAACTGGTCGAAAAAATAAAGTCGGAGTACAAAGAACGAAAAGGAGAAGAGGTGTACGAACCTATGGTTCCCGAAGGACCTCCACCGATTGGAAATAACTAAAAAATAAAGCTATGTTCGGATTATTTAAAAAGAAAAGCCCTGTTGAAAAATTGCAGGCGCAGTATAAAACTGTTATGAAAGAAGCCTTTGACCTTTCCAAAGTAAATCGAAGTGCAGGAGATGCCAAATACGCGGAAGCAGAGGAGATACAAAAGAAAATAGATAATTTGATGCAGAATAAATAAAAGATGGCCGGTAAAGAAATCGTCAAGGAATACCAGAATGAAGGCATCACAGTAATCTGGAAACCCCGGAAGTGCATTCATGCGGCCGTTTGTGTCAAAACCTTACCCGAGGTATACAAACCCGATGATAAACCGTGGATCAACCCGCAAAACGCCTCGGTAGAGGCTTTGCAGTCGCAAATCGACCTATGTCCTTCCGGCGCATTGTCATATCGCATTAAAAATGAAAAACATAAACCTGAAAATAAAAAACAGAATATGAGTCAGAAAGTTGAAGTAACTCCCAACGGACCTTTGATGGTACACGGGGAATTGGAGATCACCATGGTAGATGGATCTAAAGAAACTAAGAAAAGGGCCACCGCATTTTGTCGCTGTGGAGCTTCAGATAACAAACCCTTCTGTGATGGAAGTCACAGGGGTATAGATTTTGAAGATAGTTAAGAAACCAAACGAGGTATTGAGATAGCCATAAATAAGA
>JABDQM010000377.1 GCA_013042315.1 Flavobacteriaceae bacterium
AAAGACAAACAGCAAGGCTAGTACACCAAATGCTGGTAATAGGGTTACGATTAGTTCCATATTGATTTGTTATTTATCTGTTAAAACGGCTGCAAAAGTAGTAAAACCGATCTGAATATAAAAGCAATAATTGACCTCAATACTATGTACGTAGAACAACGGAGTGTCAACCTAAATCAGAAATTGAAGCCAAAGGTGCCGGTTACGCTGAAGGGCCTGGCGTCGGGGCTTTCTAGGTAATTTCCCCTGAAGTTAAAATCGACCCTGAAAATCTTGAAGATGTTACTAATCCCAAAAGAGTATTCCCAATAGATCTTGTCTGAAGGCGCGGCAAGGGGAATGTTGGTCGGACTATTAAGGGCTATATTCTCATCTGAAAGTTGTCCCCAGGCACCACGAAGACCTACAATTTCCCTCAGATTCCAATCGCGAATAATAGGTATGCGCGAAAAAAGCCGGCCGTTAAAATTCTGTTCCAGATGGAGGGCGATATAGGTATCTGTAACAAATTCATAAAAATCCAGGTTGGGAAAGGTATTGTACAAGGTAAATAATGTTTGATTCCCGGGGATTACATTGAGCAGGCTAAGAGGCACGGCCTCTGTGGTCTTTCCCATTTCCACAGTACTCAGGAGTCGGCCAAATCCGCCTATTTGCCAGGGTTGGGTGTAGGAAAACTGATATTTGGCATAACTGAAATCGCTTTCGAGAAAGCCTTCTAATCCTCTTGTATAATTAAATAGCAGGGTTGCGTATTCATCGTTGACATTCCGCCGTTCCACTCCATAACCTATGGTCCGTTTCCCCGGCGTATAAATAAGTGTAGTTGTAAGATCAAATTGTTTTATCTCAGAAGATATCCCTGTGGGGGATTCCGGGTCAATATAATCCAGGTTAAAGGCCTGAGGAAGGGCAGATCTCAGGGTTCGGAAGGAACCACCGAATCTCATTCTGAAATTCTTTAAGGGTTCGGCTTCGAGGTTGAGTGTGCTGAGATTTATACTGGTAAGGCGGTCATTATTCCCAACGGTCAGGACCGATGAGGAGGCTACACTCCTTCCCAAAACATCGTTCGTTGCTGTGAGACTTAAACCCAGCTGTTCAATATCGCGCCGGTTTCCACCGGAGATAATCAGCCTGCTTTTCTTATCTAGCAGGAATTTGGCCGAAAACCCGTGTTTAACCTTTTTGTCCATAAAGCCGTAAGCCATGTACCCTTCCAGTCGCCAGGGATCATTCTGCCCGAAATAGGTACGGGCTCCACCCCGGAGACGAATACCTTCGGCGTCGTTATAGCCAAAGGTGCTGTAAATGTCACCAATATCAATATTCCATTTATCGATCTCCACATAGCCCGAACTGAGGATGCTGACCAGGTTGTAATACGTCTTAAATTTCGGGACCGTTTTAAGAGTATCCAACAAAGCGTAAATTCCACTTTCGTCTTTATTCAGGGATTCCAGCCTGTTGTTGCTCCAGAAAACACTGTCGCGCTGAAAGACCTGTGGATCGAAGGGATCAGAAGCTGTTCTGTAAAATTCCTCGGGTTTTGCCTGGTCAAATTTATAATTGTCATAGACCGTGGTTCGCTTCCCGTAAACGCCTTTTGACGATTCTTTTTTATTCAGGGCAAAGTCGGATAACATATAATCCCTTTTCAGGAGAAAAACCGAATCACTTACCACTTCAAAATCCTGCTCTATGTAAATTTCCTTTACCCAATTAATATTGGCGCTTTTTGTTACTTCCAGGTTGATCTTTTTCAGGGCGTAGGTGGTATCGTTGACCCAGAAATCGCCTTTGAAAGTGAGTTCATTCTTTCGCCTCGGATAGTAGATTATATGGTAGCACCATTTATTGTCGATATAGGCACTGTCTGAAAGGATGTAATTGTATACATCGATTCCGGTGCGTGACAGCGGACTTGTAAAACTCTTATCAAAAAACTTAAGGTAGTTGGCATAAACATCATAATCTGAATACAGGTCCTGAACAAAGGCGGTTATCGCCTGGTTGTTTGTAAATCCGGAGTTCTTATTCCCCAGTACATCAACCCTTTCCTTCTGGATCTCGTTGTTCCCGTATACCTTTGAAAAAACCTCATTTAGGAAAATGGGCAAATAGGTCTTTCCGGTTATTCGTGAAGTGTCGAGGTCTGCAAAGACAAATTCGAGTCCCTTGAACACCCTGCTTTTGATCAGAGCACTGTCTATAGTATTGAGATCAAATTCTACCTTCTCGTATTTGTCGTATTCGTATTGTTTGAATTTTCGAAGTCCATTGATCCTTTTCTTGGCCCATATCTTCCTGAGGATATCAATGGCCGGATTGTCCTTTTTAGACCGTTTTCCTACATAGACAACCACCTCATCAAGCTGTTCTCCTTCAGACAATACAATTCTCAGGTCGTAGTTTACGGTAGAGAGAAGTTCAATATCCCTCGTTTGATACCCGATAAATGATACTTGAATGACATTGTAGTTTTGGTCTGATTCGAGATAGAATCTACCGTTGTCATTGGTGATCGTCCCTTCCGTTGAGTTTGGAAAAATGACATTGGCAAAGGCCACAGGATCTCCAT
>JABDQM010000260.1 GCA_013042315.1 Flavobacteriaceae bacterium
AAGGAGATCCGGGCAGTATGACGGTTACCGAAACAACGCTTCATAAACTCAACGGCAAACCTTTTTACACCTGGAAACAGCGGGAGGATAAAACCTGGTATAGAAAACCCATAGAAAATGCCTCCAACGATTTATTGGGAATCATAGAAGGGGAGGACCGCTTCGAATTTCGATATGAAGTTACGCTACCAGAATTTGAGCAGGAGGCCAGAATTTGGATACCTATTCCGCAGACCGATCGCTTTCAAAAGATTGAGATAAAAGATATAAATACTCCCGTGGCACATCAAATGCTGGAGGAGGATAAATACGGAAATACCATTCTGTATATGGAGCTTAAGCCTCAACAAAGCGGGGAGAAGATAGAATTGGTGTACGACGTGCTCAGACAGGAAAAAAACCCTTATGAGGATGATTCCTTTGTGGGGGATTATCTCAATCCCAGCTTACTAATGCCGGTAGGGGATCGCTTTAAGGTTATGGCCGACTCCATTATTGGGGTAAAAGGAGGTGATGGGGATATTATGAGAGCAAGGGCCTTGTACGACTACATCATTGACAATATGAAATACATAAAAGCAGGGACCTATGGTACAGGAGATGCCGTTTATGCCTGTGATGCCTTAACGGGAAATTGTACGGAGTTTCATTCCTTATTTATTTCTCTGGCCAGGTCGGCTGATATTCCCGCTCGTTTTGCCGTGGGGGCAGGGATTCCCTCAGATCGGGATGACGGCGGAATAGACGGCTACCATTGTTGGGCCGAATTTTATGCGGAAGGGAAGTGGTGGCCAGTGGATATCAGTGAGGCCAATAAGTATACCGCCCTGGCTACCTATTATTTTGGGCGTCATCCGGCAAACCGGATTGAATTCACCAGAGGCAGGGACCTTGTTCCAAAACCCGGCCCGGTGGGTGGACCCATCAATTTTCTCGCTTATCCGGTAATGGAAATTGGAAATACGCCTGCTTTTCCGAAAACCTTCTTTTCTTTTCAAAGGAAATCGGAGCAGGGGAGTTAAAGGCTGCGAAAATTACTCTCCGCTAACCGAATCCTTTTTAGTTGGGTGTTCTTCCCCGGAAGGATGCTCATCGCCTTCTTCTGAGGGATGTTCTTCACTTGAGGGGTGTTCTTCCCCTTCAGGGTGCTCACTACTTTCAGCCTGAACTTCTGTCTGTTCAGCATCTTCTTTTTTCTTTGTATCCCTGCAAGAGGAGAGGGCGCCGGCACCTATAAAGAGGAATAAGGCAGCCAAAAGGGCCGTGAATTTCAATTTTTTTAAGTGGTTCATAGTTCTGTGATTTAAGTCGTTAAGAAATCGGTAATCAAAGTAAGAATTTGCTTTGCGTAAAGATACCAAATTTCAACCGAAGCTTTAATTCGGTACTTTTAATCCAAAGGAACATTCCAAAACAGACAAAATGAATCGCAGATTACTATTAGGTTTAATGGGCGTTGCTCCCCTGGCTCTTATATCTTCAAAAATCCCTGACAATGACAATCCTTTAATCGCCGATCTGATCAAGAGATGGAAGAGGTCTAAGGAATACACTTTGGCTGTACTGGACGCCATGCCGGCGGAGTCTCTCGAGTTTTCGCCTACCGCTGAACAGATGAGTTTTGCGCAGCATTTTTTACATCTGGGCTTTACCAACAACATGTTTCTGGGGATTCTTTTGGATACGAAAACTTACCCGGATTATGAGGCGCTTACGAAAGCCGACTTTTGGCTGGAACGGCCTGATCCCATCAATTTGATGCAACCTGATAAGCTGCAACAAAGGGATGCTACTGTCAATAAGACTTTGGTGGCGAAATATGTTTCGGACACTTTTGATTATGCGATCGCGGGCATAAGCACCTTAACAGACGGCAGGTTGGCAAAAGGGGAGCAGCGGTTAAAACCCTGGTATCTGGAGGGCCATACCAATCTCGACCTTATCCTCCGAGGGGAAGGTCATACCACCCATCATAGAGCTCAGGCTATTGTCTACTTGAGGTTGAAGGGTATTCAGCCCCCGGGCTATTCAAAATTCAATACGCTATAAATTAAATGCTATTTCTAGCAGAACCTTATAAGAATGGTCCAAAAGTTTATCCTTGATTTATCTCCGAGAAAGGCAGCAATAACTGTAGGTATTGCATTTATCACCTCTGTTTTGATCGTTACTTTGGTCGATGACTTTCTCTTACCCAATTTTGTGGTGCCCGGAGATAAAGAGGCATTGGCAAAAGATATCGAAGCCAACGGCAGGCTTTTTGGTTTTGCCGTTGCCGGTTATCTGGCAGTGCTTATACTCGATGCTATTATTGGTCTCGCACTTTATGTAGTCCTTAAACCCGCAAATAAGAAGCTTGCATCAATGACGGCGGTATTCAGGCTGCTATATGCTTTTGTATTGGTACTTGGGTTGATTGCCTTGGTACTAAAAAGTATTGACGTTTACGGCTATGCCACTATAAAAATTGTGGGATATGTATTTTTTGCCCTACATATACTTATTCTTGGGTATTCGGTCTTTAAATCGGGATATATCCCGAAAAGTCTTGGGGTATTATTAATACTTGCATCGTTTACCTACATGGTGTTTTTTATAGATATTAATATACCAGAATTCCTGAAGCCGGTGATTATGTTAATCATGGCCATCGCAGAACTGGCATTAAGTATCTGGCTTATCGTTAAAAGAAATAGTTTGCCTGAAAAAATTAAGTATTGAAGTAACAAGCTTAACCTCCTTTAGGGGTAACTATCTTCCCGTTTGCAGGTCGTAAGAGGTTTCTGTTTTGTTCCCTGCGTCATCCCAGTATTCCCAGGTGATTTTAGTAAAACCAAAAGCAACTTCATCTACCAAAGTTCCTTCCGCATCCCCGGCAGAGGTAGTGCGAACGCTTTTAACGCGCACATTGTTAAGCGTGATTTTGTAATACAATCGGCCATTGGCGGTCACCATATCCAGTTCCAGTTCCGGAAGTACCTGTCCTTTGGCGCACAGTTCCATCAGTTGGGGAGTGGCTTTGTCAACTTTTTTACTGACCGTGACATCCTCAAAATCAGCGGCTCTTCTTTGCCTCCCGGACGCCATGTCTGCTGATGCCTGGGCGATACCCTGGCTAAAACTCTCAATGTTGATCCAGTCTTTATGCGCTCTTTCGGTTGATTCTCCTTTGATATCTCCAATTTTTAAATACGCACTTTGGGTA
>JABDQM010000381.1 GCA_013042315.1 Flavobacteriaceae bacterium
GTGGGGTGGATTTGTGTAAAACTGGGCGCAGCAAAAAGGGCCCCTCTTTTGTGCGCTTTCCAAATAGCTGAACCGTTACAGCCAATGGCAAGCGTAGAGAGCCTGAATACCCTCGAATAGCCTCCTGTGGCCAGGACCACGGCATCTGCTGCATAGCGTTCTATAGCTCCGGTGACCAGATTCCGCGCAATGATTCCTTTTGCCTTTCCATCGACAACGACCAGATCGAGCATCTCGGTTCTGGTGTGCATGCTGACTTTCTTCGCTCTGATCATTTTATAAAGCTGAGAGTAGGCAGCAAGCAGAAGTTGCTGTCCCGTTTGACCCCTGGCGTAGAAAGTTCTTTGCACTTGTACCCCACCAAAACTTCGGTTTACCAACACTCCCCCGTACTCCCTCGCAAAGGGAACACCTTGTTGTGTAAAGTGATCAATTAGAGGTGCGGAAAGCTCAGCCAGGCGGTAGGTATTGGCTTCCCTAGATCGGAAGTCGCCTCCTTTTAAGGTGTCATAAAACATTCTCCAGACGCTATCACCGTCGTGTTGATAGTTCTTAGCAGCGTTTATACCCCCTTGTGCAGCTACGGAATGTGCTCTCCGGGCAGAGTCCTGATAGCAAAAACACTGCACATCATAGCCCAGTTCGGCCAGAGTCGCAGCAGCTCCGGCTCCTGAAAGTCCCGAACCTACAACTATTACATTGAGCTTTTTCTTGTTGGCAGGGTTGACGAGCTGACTTTTTATTTGATAATTACGCCACTTGTCTTCTAGTTTTCCCTCAGGTATTTTAGCATCTAAAAGCATATGGTTTTTTGAGATTGAACAAAGCGTTGTCTGCGTGTATTAGAAGTTTTTACTTTTATCAAATATCAACATAGTTCCTGATATTCAAAATGATAAATGTCATTTGATCTAGCCTCATTCTACAATTCTGAAAGCGACCAGACTTTCGACTCTATTTCGCAATGCTTTTATGTCTTCCCTTGTATACATACCTGCACTATTGTAGTTGAAGACGTGGTAAACCCGAAAAGATTCAGATGTTTGACTAATTATCAAAAGGAAATTGACCATTAAGTTAATAGAGTCAGACTAAAATAGCCTAATTTGTTTACTAGTGATCGCGGACTGGTATCAATACGCGACTTAATTTAGCAAAACCACCATATATGGCCAAGAATCAGGGAGACGAAGAGCTTAAAAGAGTTGTTGGAGTAACAGGTCTTTCTTTAAATATTGTCAATATCACCGTAGGTGCCGGAATTTTTGCCCTACCTGCCATTGTCGGGGTTGAATTGGGTGCCTTCAGCATTTTTGCGTATTTGTTTTGCGGGTTGATGATGGCGGCTATCATGCTGTGTTATGCCGAAATAGGCACCCGTGTTACTAAATCGGGGGGCAGCTACGCTTATGTAGTTACTGCCTTTGGGGATTTCGCCGGTTTTATTGTAAACTGGTTGGCAGTCTTTGGATGGAGTATTCTGGGGAGTGCCGCCTTAATGAACAT
Source organism: Flavobacteriaceae bacterium (assembly GCA_013042315.1). Classification (GTDB taxonomy): domain Bacteria; phylum Bacteroidota; class Bacteroidia; order Flavobacteriales; family Flavobacteriaceae; genus Muriicola. Next base: position 1,507 of record JABDQM010000381.1, read on the forward strand.
TATTGCCGATTCTCTAGCCGTTGTTTTTCCAATTTTTTCAGATCCCTGGATCAGGGGAGTATTTTACTTTGTCCTCCTTGTTTTTCTCATGATCACGAATATTCGAGGAGCTAAACAAGGGGTAGCTTTTATCAAGTGGATCACGGTTATAAAAGTGTTGCCCTTACTGGGGATCGGACTTTTCGGACTAAGCCTGATCACTCCTGAGAATCTGCAATGGGAACAATTACCATCTTTAAAGTCGTTCAGCAATACAACACTCATATTGTTTTTTGCTTTTGCAGGCTTCGAAACGGCCTTGGGAGCGAGTGGAGAGATTAAAAACCCCAAACGTACCATCCCACTGGGGATATTGATTGGTGGGGGAACGGTACTATTGATTTATTTACTGCTGCAAACCGTGACTCAGGGCATTTTAGGGCCACAGATAGAAACTTTTAAAAATGCACCCCTTGCCGCAGTTGCAGAACGCCTAATGGGATCGATAGGGGGCACACTGCTTCTGATCGCAGCGGCAATTTCTTGTTATGGGGCGGTGAGCACAGATGTGATGAGTACACCCCGTGTTTTATTTGCCGGGGCACGGGACGGATTGTTTCCTAAATTCCTGGGGAAGGTCCATCCAAAATTTGCCACCCCTCACTGGTCGATCATCATCTTCACCGGCTTGATTTTCCTATTCTCCATTTCCGGAGGATTTGAGCAATTGGCTATTCTCGCCAGTGCCGCGATATTGTTGATCTACCTGCTGGTGATCCTGGCGACCATCAGGATGCGAACAAAAAAATCCCAACTATCGGAAAAGACCTTTAAGGTTCCGGGTGGATGGACGATTCCCATCATCGGCATTGCCTCTATTCTATGGCTTCTCAGTAGTTTAACGCAATGGGAGTTTTTGGCAATAGGTATTTTTCTCTCGATCATTTGTCTCATCTATTTTGGCGCGAGATGGCTAAAGAATAAAAAAGTGAAAGAGTAATGGAATTTAAATACCGAATGAAAAGGTTTGTTTTTTCTCTTCTTGTGCTATTCATTTTCCATGGCGCCTTGCACAGTCAGGATGCTGCTTCCGATCATTCGTCTTCCACGCCAATTAAGGTCTTATTCGTGGGTAATAGTCTTGTGTACACCAACAACCTCCCTGAACTGGTAAGAAAAGAAGCGCTGAGCAAGGGAATTGAGATGGATTGTGAAATGATTGCCTTTCCCAACTACGCCATTATTGATCATTGGAACGACGGAACAGTGCAAAAATTGATTTCCGAAAAGGCGTATGACTATGTGATCCTGCAACAGGGGCCTTCTTCTCAAAAGGAAGGCAGGAGAATGCTTATCGAAGACGGTAATAAGTACCGCGAGCTATGTGAAATGTACAACACACGACTCTGCTACTTTATGGTTTGGCCTTCCCTGGCGTATTACAATACATTTGAGGGGGTGATTAAGAATTACAGGGATGCTGCCGCAATAAATAACGCCATCATACTCCCTGTAGGGGAGGTGTGGAAGGATTATATAGACGAGACGGAGAAGATCGACTATTACGGGAATGATCAATTTCATCCTTCAGAACTCGGAAGTTCTGTTGCCGCTAAAGTTATCGTCAAACACTTATTCCAAACACAGTAACCAGGTTCTTATAGTTGCAAATGCATGCCACAGGGCATTTTTTGAGGGATCCTTCGTCTAACCGATTCTTACTTAGTACCTTTGCGGCTTTAAATTTTTAACCCTAGAAAACAGGAATATGGGAAAAGTAAAAGATAATGATACGATTAAAGTTCATTACACAGGAAAATTAAACGACGGGCAGGTTTTTGACAGCTCGCTTGAAAGGGATCCGTTAGAGGTAACCCTTGGGCAGGGAGCTTTAATTCCCGGTTTTGAAAAAGGGCTGATCGATATGGAAGTAGATGAAAATAAAACCATCACCATCCCAAAAGAAGAAGCTTACGGAGAAGTACGAAAGGAGTTATTTCAGAAAGTCAACAAAAGTGATCTACCTGAAGAGATCAAACCTGAAATAGGAATGGGCCTTGTTGCTACAAACCCTGACGGTTCTGAACAGCAACTGCGCATCGTAGAAGTAGAGGAGGAGCATATTGTAATTGATGCCAATCATCCCCTCGCCGG
>JABDQM010000382.1 GCA_013042315.1 Flavobacteriaceae bacterium
TAATTACGTACTACTGTTCCTTCCCATTTCTTAATTCCAAATACTTCTTCGGGAATGGTGATATTCATGTCTTGCTTCACCTTAACCTGACATGCAAGGCGGGCACCCTCATTGAGCTCTCTCTTCGAAAAGTGAGGTGTTTCAGTGGGCAGGGCCTCTCCCCCTCCAGACAAGACGTGGCATTCACACTGAATGCAAGTTCCCCCACCTCCGCAGGCAGAGGGTAAGAAGATCTTCTGATTCCCAAGGGTGGATAAGAGTGTGCTTCCTGAAGCCACTTCCATCTGTTTTTCCCCATTAATGGTGATAGTCACCGGACCTGATGGAGATAGTTTTTCTTTAGTAAAAAGCAAAAGGGCAACCAAGAGTAGCAGTAACACCAGGAAGGCGATTACTGTGATCAAAACGGTACCTAAAGTACTTGTAGCTAAAATCATGCTTATTCTTTTTCTATAGCGTTAAAGGATACGGTATTTTGCGCCGTTTCCTCATCCAATTTTTTCTTTTCTTCTTCTTTTTCTTGCTGGGCGGTTGTATTTTCTTCAGCCACAGGAACCTCGTCGCCTCCGGTAAGCATTCCTCCAAAACTCATAAATCCGATGGCCATCAGTCCGGTAATAATAAATGTGATTCCGAGACCTCTTAATGGTGGTGGTACGTTAGAATACCTGATCTTTTCGCGAATTGCTGCTATGGCAAGAATGGCTAAAAACCAACCTATGCCTGAACTAAAACCGTAATTGAAGGCCAGACCGAGTGATGAAATTTCACGTGCCTGCATAAACAATGAACCTCCCAAAATAGCACAGTTTACGGCAATAAGTGGTAAAAAGATCCCCAGGGAGTTGTAGAGTGCTGGAGAAAATTTCTCCACGACTATTTCCACGAGCTGAACCATGGTGGCTATCGTTGCGATAAACAGGATAAAGGACAGAAAACTGAGATTGTAATCGGCGTATTCAGGCCCTAACCAGGCTAATGCACCGTCTCTCAGTAAATATTGATCCAATAGCCAGTTTAAAGGAACGGTAACCGACAGGACAAAGATTACTGCGGCACCAAGTCCTACAGCAGTGGTCACTTTCTTGGAGACTGCCAGGTAAGAACACATCCCTAAAAAGGTGGCGAATACCATGTTGTCAATAAAAATCGACTTAAAAAATAATTCTGTATGCTCTAACATATGTCGTGTTTAAAAGCTGTATTAATTTTCTTCAATCAAGGCGGGGTTACGCGATCGCTGTACCCATATTAGAAGCCCTACTACTATAAGGGCCATTGGTGACAACAACATAAAGCCGTTGTTTTCGTATCCGATAGCGTATAAACCAGTCTTTTCTATAGGATTACCTAATACGGCATACCCCAATAATGTTCCTGAGCCCAAAAGTTCTCTGAAAAATCCAACGATTATCAAAATAAGGCCGTATCCGGCAGCGTTTCCGATTCCGTCAAGGAAGGATCGTTTTACGCCATTTCCTAAAGCAAATGCTTCAAACCTTCCCATGATGATACAGTTGGTAATGATAAGTCCGACAAATACCGCCAGCGTTTTACTAAGTGTGTAGGCATATGCCTTTAGTACCTGATCCACGACAATTACCAGGGCTGCAACTACAACCAGCTGCACAATAATCCTGATTTTGGAAGGAATCACATTTCGCAAAAGGGAGATGACCACATTACCCAGTCCCATTACAAATACAACCGACAAGGCCATAACGATGGATGCTTTGAGTTCAGCGGTGATCGCCAGAGCAGAACAAATACCAAGTACTTGAATGGTAATCGGGTTGTTATCCGCCAGGGGATCTAAGATTAGTTTGGAATCTTTTTTAGAAAGTATTGCCATCTTATTGAGTTCTTATTGATTCAAAATAGTCCTTGTAGAGGGAAACCGTTTTAGAGATCATCGCTGATACTCCGTTCCCTGTTATGGTCGCTCCTGCAAGCGCATCCACCTCATTATCGTCTTTAATGTTGTTAACAGGGTCGTTGTTTCCCTTGATCACTTTAATACCCGTATAATTTGAACCATTCAGGACACTTTCTCCTGTAAAATCGTCCATAAAATAACGTTGCTTGATGTTCGCGCCTAGTCCGGGTGTTTCGGCCTTGTGATCAAAATACACGCCTTGTACGACCATATTTTTATCAAGTGCCATAAAACCCCAGATGGCATCCCACAATCCTTTGCCGTACATCGGAACTATGTAGAAGGTTTCCCCATCCTTATTTCCGACATAAACAGGCAACTGAGGTGTTTCTCCATTCTTTAATTTATCGAGCTCCTTTTTGAGATCGATTAAATATGCCTCATCATTTTCCGTAATCTTGTCACCTTCAATAACTAATTGCTTTGTGATATAGGTGGTGAACTCCTGTTCTACGACATCTGTCGGAACAAAGTTTACGCTTCCTTCATCCTCGTTTTCATTAACCCCCATCGCATAGAGGATATTCTGTTGCTTTTCAAATCGCTCATTCTCCTTTATCTTTCCACTGAGGGCAGAGGCCAGATAAGCGAGGATTGAACCCACCACAATAACCATTGCACAGGCAAAGAGTACGGTGTATATATTATTATCTCTATTCATAAACTATATCGTTTCAACTTTAAGTGCAGCTTCTTTTTCTTCTGAATCCTTTGGCAAGATCACTGCGTTCTTGAATCGTTTTAACCTTCTTCTGACGTTGCCCTGTACCACGTAGTGATCAATGGTTGGTGCAAATACGTTCATCAATAAGATGGCGAGGAATACACCTTCAGGATAGGCAGGATTGAATACCCGTATCATCACCGAAATAAAACCGATGAGAAAGCCGTAGATCCATTTCCCCCTGTTGGTTTGAGACCCCGTAACCGGGTCTGTGGCCATATAAACGATACCAAAGGCTAGTCCGCCCACAATCAGATGTTTCCAGAAATCAAAACTCATCAGGCCGTAGAACTTACTTGTCTCTGTTATCCAACCGGCGTCCACTACTCCGTTAAAAATAAGTCCCATTGCCAGGGCACCGGCAACAGCGCTCACCATGATTCGCCAGCTGGCGATCTTACTAAAGATCAGGAATAGTCCTCCCAATAAGATTAGGAAGGTGGATGTTTCACCTACCGATCCGGGAATAAAACCGAAGAACATATCGGAAACTGTATAAGAGAATTCATTACCGCCATTCTGTGCCAAGTAGCCCAAAATAGTCTCCCCCGAAATCGCATCAGGAGTCCCGGCGCGCTCCATGCCTTCATATACCCAAACCTTGTCACCACTCATCCATGTGGGATAAGCAAAAAACAGAAAGGCTCGAATAGTAAGAGCCGGATTCAGGATATTCATCCCTGTTCCTCCAAAAACCTCTTTCCCGATAACCACTCCAAAAACCACGGCAACAGATAACATCCAAAGAGGAGTATCTATGGGTACGATAAGCGGCACTAACATCCCCGTAACCAGATATCCTTCTTCCACTTCATGACCCTTGATTACGGCAAAAATGAATTCTACTAATAATCCCACACCGTAAGACACCACCACAAGGGGCAGTACTTTGATGATCCCTATCCAAAAGTTATCCCAGGTAATAAAGTCGTTCCACACAGAAAAATTTTCCGGGAATCCATTAATAGCCGAGTAGTACTGATAACCTGCATTGAACATTGAGAATAGCAGAACCGGGATCAAAGCCATGATCACTGTATTCATCGTCCTTTTAAGATCATCCGCACCTCGGATGTGGCTCCCTGAGTGGGTAGTTTCATCCGGAGTGAATAAAAAGGTGTGAAAGGCATTGAATGCCGGTGCCATCTTTTTATCCCTGAATTGGTGTTTCAGGATATGTAATCTCTTTTTAAACGTCAATCTTTTGTCTCTCATTATTATCCTATTTCTTTGTGTAATAAATCTAATCCTTCTCTAATAATCTGTTGGTGAGGTTGTTTAGATATACAAATAAATTCGGTCAGTGAAAAATCTTCGGGGATCACTTCGTAAAGCCCCAACTGCTCCATTTCATCGAGATCTTTTACCATACA